>CAIJNJ010000426.1 GCA_903821975.1 uncultured Bacteroidota bacterium | reverse complement strand
GGTATGCCTCCTTTATCGGTATAGCTTCCTTTGTACCCGATCGCATACTTGTGTTTTATTTTAAGTTTTTTGTCGTTGTAATCAAACACTTCCTTTACATCAAAATGCACTGTCGCCGTTTTTTGCATGGAGTAAACAACCAGGTCGGTTGTATCGGATATTGTTTCTACTATAAACGAAATGTTTGGTATTATCTTTCTTCCTTCCTTATCTGTTATCGGCTCCCTTTTATAGAAATACACAAGCAGATCATTCTTGTCCTGCTTATTTATCAATGACCATTTACCATTCGGCAAATTGAATTGAATCCCCGCTTCATCAATTTTTTCAACCTGGCCGAAACAAAACACAAAGGGTACCAGAAATACAATTGTGAGGATAATTCTTTTCATTAATATAATTTATGATTAAAGATAAGCGTAATTGTTATAGTTCTTAATCAAGGTTCTTAATCAAGACGATCAATACTGATAAGCCGGACACTGTATCCGCTGCTATCCATACTCACATCAAACTCTGCCCCTACTTCCATCCATTCAAAAACGAACAAAATGTGTTCATTCTTTGTTTTAAAAGCCGAGACTTCAATAATTTGCCTTGGCACATATCCATTTACAATTACTTCAGCTGAATCGATGGTTTTATAGCTTTCACCATCAATATCAATCGATGTACAACCTATATTAAGTGACTTAGAATCGGGTATGCTTATCCTGGTTTTTTTGAAAACACACCTGTCAATTCGATCTACTTTTGAATAAAGAAAGTTTTTTACTGCCGTATCATTCATTATTCGATTTACTGTTTTGCAATCATTTAGGTCTATTGGGTTTTGTCCAAAAGATGAAGCGCAAATAAGTAGTACCAAAATAACAGCTATAGTCCTTTTCATATTCACCCAAAGTAATTATTTAACTGTATAGTTCTTCTCTTCAGGTTTGCATTCTGTTTTATATCGCCTGTAACCACGTACGTGCTACTATACTTTATCGATCTTATTCCATTTAAATTTAAGTATTTTTGTTTTAAGAGAACTATATAGCAATTATGCCCTTCCAATTTTTCCCAAAAGAAGATTATGTACTTTATAGCTCACATACACCAACTGAATTAGTTGATATTCTGTCTGCAAATATTATTGACCCCAGGAAACGAGCGACGTCCGCGGATAGTAATAACATGGAGTCAGCGTATTTTGAAGGGGAGATCAATAAATTCAACAACTTAAAATTTAAGATCAGTTACAATGCCCCAAACTATTCTTTTATTAATAAAGGTTCAAAACCTTACCCGGTAAACAATGGCACAATTACAGAGACTAAAGACGGCTCATCTATCCATATTATCACATCCTGGCCTGCAGGATTGTATCTTTATATAACAGGCATCCTGCTGTTTCCCGTTTTTCTCTTCGTATTTTCTTTCCCCAAAGTAATCATTGCATTTTTCCTGGCTTTTTTGATAATATTCATATTACTACTTCGCTATCAGTACATGGGAGTATTAAAAAAAGACAAAGAGAAAATTAAAGTCATTTTTAAAGGGGAATACTAAATTCTGCTCTTCCGCTCATCCGCTCTTTCAAATTTGCAATCCGAAAGCAAACTGCCCGGGATTTGGAATCCCCGAACCAATAGAGACTTCCACTCTTCTCCGATTACCAATAACATATAACCACCCACATTCTCATCCCTTTACCCCCAAAGAAAAATACATCATATCGCCGCTCCGCTTTGTGATAGCACGGAAAACGCACTACCACAAAAACTCACTTTTTTTCTTTCAAAAACCTGCACGATCTTTAGGGGTGAAATCAATAGAACAATGGATTTTCAGGGAATTTCCGAAAAACGTCATCACGCGGAGCATAGCCTGGCATGTGCGCGTGCTGCGACAAGGTGATCTCAAGAATTGGGTAAACAAAAAACGGGATTATCTTACCAACGTATACCTATTTCGGGACGAGGCATAATCTGCAACTGCATCCTGCCACCTTATAAAGTGGGGCAAGAATGGGGCAATGATTGGGGCAACACCCGGCACCGGACATGGTCGAAATGGGGCATTAATGGGAAATTAAATTTTCAATTAATATCAGCAACAGTAAAGGTTTTCAAAAGATTTCATGCCCCATTTCACCACAATTTTTTTCATAAAAAATGGGGTAATGTTTTCGCCGCTCCTTTCTGCCTCCCAATAGTTTGATAAAATAGCACCCAGTTTAAACTTCTTCTCCTATAATTGGTCATCTTAATAACTATTTTAATTAAATTAGCATATAATATCTGTTGAAAATGAAAAAGATCATACTATTCACAATAGCTGCAATATTCTTTACTAATGGCATCTGCCTGGCACAAAGCAATGAAGACCTGTCCGGCGGTGTGGTTTGGGAAAGCGAGCCATACATGGCCATAGACCCTGCCAACCCGCAGCACATCGTCGTGGCATGGATGGGCAATGTGCTGTTATCACATCTTTGCATTAAGGTGATCGCCACCTTCAATGGCGGCGCTACATGGAGCACACCTGCCATCATACCCCACCAATCGTCTACCTATACCAGCGCAGATGTATCCATGGCCTTCGATCATTCCGGCAATATATATACCACTTATATCGACTCGCGCCAGTCGCCCGATTCAGGCGGCGTGTACATCGTAAAATCTACCGATGGCGGGCTCACCTTCGGCCCGGCAAACCTCGTAATGAGTGCATTCGCAGATGGTACAAAGTACCCGCTCGACAGGCCCTGGCTCGCTATAAGCAGGACTACCGGAGCCGCTCCGGATACGCTTTACGTTACCACCAAGCCCGCTCCATGGGTAGCCC
>CAIJNJ010000425.1 GCA_903821975.1 uncultured Bacteroidota bacterium | reverse complement strand
AAGCTGGTTTCTCGACTATGCCAGCTATGTAATATTAGAGCGTGCTGTTCCGGCCGTTGAAGACGGGTTGAAACCTGTGCAGCGGCGTATACTCCATGCCATGAAAGAAATGGATGACGGCCGCTTTAACAAGGTAGCCAACATCATAGGGCAGAGTATGCAGTACCACCCCCATGGCGATGCTTCCATAGGTGATGCAATAGTGGGCCTGGGGCAGAAAGATCTGCTGATAGAAACACAGGGCAACTGGGGCGATGCAAGAACCGGTGATAGCGCGGCTGCACCGAGGTATATCGAGGCCCGCTTGTCGAAATTTGCCCTCGAAGTAGCTTTTAACGCCAAGACCACAGAATGGCAGCTAAGCTATGACGGCCGTAAGAACGAACCCGTTACATTGCCTATGAAGTTCCCGCTATTGCTGGCGCAGGGTACAGAAGGTATAGCTGTAGGGTTGAGCACAAAAATATTACCGCACAACTTTTGTGAGATCATAGAGAGCGCTATCAAGCACCTCAAAGGAAAGAAGTTTGAGATATTCCCCGATTTTATGACAGGGGGTATGATAGATGTAAACAATTACAACGATGGCGCACGTGGTGGAAAAGTAAGGGTGCGTGCACGCATAGAAGAGGTAGACAAAAAGACCATCGCTATTAAAGATGTGCCATATGGCATCACTACTACACAACTGGTAGATAGCATACTTAAAGCGAATGATAGCGGTAAGATCAAGATAAAGAGTGTAACCGATAATACGGCCAAGGACGTGGAGCTGATGATACAGTTAGCACCGGGCGTGTCTACCAACCAGACGATAGATGCGCTGTATGCATTTACTGATTGCGAGATATCCATATCGCCTAACGCCTGCATCATCATTGCAGATAAGCCGCATTTTGTGGGCGCCAGCGACCTGCTGAAACACTCGGTAGACTTTACAAAGAAATTATTGCTGCGCGAGCTGGAGATAAAGCTAGGAGAACTGGATGAAGACTGGCACTATTCTTCATTGGAAAAGATATTTATTGAGAAACGCATATACCGCGATATAGAAGAGCAGACAACATGGGAAGGCGTGTTGAAGGCCATTGACGATGGCCTGAAACCATATAAAAAGAAGCTGCGCCGCCCGGTAACACAGGACGACATTATTAGGCTTACAGAGATACGCATCAAGCGCATATCAAAGTACGATACCTTCAAAGCCGATGAGCACATAAGGGGCGTAGAAGCCGATATAGCAGAGGTGAAAAATAATATAGCTAATCTCAATGACTACGCTATACGCTACTATGAGAACCTGCTGAAAAAGTACGGAAAGGGCAGGGAGCGCAAAACAGAGATACGTCCGTTTGAAAATATCAACGCCAATATAGCCGCGATAGCCAATACCAAGCTGTATGTGAACTATAAGGAAGGCTTTATTGGCACAGGTCTTAAAAAAGATGAGTTCGCTTTCGATTGTTCGGACATCGACAACATCATCGTATTCAAGCGGGATGGTAAGATGGTGGTGACCAAGGTTGCCGATAAGAGCTTTGTGGGCAAAGACATTATTCATCTTGCCGTGTTCCAGAAAAATGATGAGCGCACCACATACAATATGATGTATATGGATGGCAAGACCGGCATCACTTACGCTAAGCGCTTCAATGTAACCGGCGTGACAAGGGATAAAGAATACGACCTGACAAAAGGCAATCCCGCAAGTAAGGTGCAATACTTTTCCGTGAACCCTAATGGCGAGGCTGAAGTGGTGTTAATAACGCTTTCGCCTGGCAGCAAAGCACGTACAAAAGCACTCGATTATTATTTTGAGGAACTGGAAATAAAGAGCCGTGGTGCACAAGGCAACCAGGTTACCAAGTACCCGGTGAAGAGCGTGAAATTCAAAGAGAAAGGAAAGTCCACGCTATCAGCACCTAAGATATGGTATGATGACAGTGTGGGCAGATTGAATAAGGACGGCCATGGCACCTTGTTGGGTAGGTTTGACGAAAAGGACCGCATCATTGTGTTCTATAAAGACGGCACTTATGAGGTTACCGATTTTGATATCACCAACCGATACGATGCGGATAATGTGGTGCTTATTGAAAAGTTCCACCCGGAGAAGGTAATAACGGCCATTTATTTTGATGCGAAGTCAAAACAGTT
>CAIJNJ010000424.1 GCA_903821975.1 uncultured Bacteroidota bacterium | reverse complement strand
TCCATTGTTTTTTAGTTAAATTGTTGATCCTCACCTGATATTATAACTGGTGGAGGCTTCATTGCTTATCTTTGCGCTTCATTTAAGACAACAGTTATGAAAGATTTCTTTAAGTCGTTTTTTGCATCCTTGCTTGCGATCATCGTATCGGGTGTAATATTTGTAGGGCTCGTTATCGCCGGTATCGTAGCAATATCTAAAGCCGTTACAGAGAAAGAAGATAAGGCACTAACCGGTAATGTGCTGGTCATAGACCTTTCTAAAACGATACATGAACTGGGAGAAGTGAACTCACTCGCCGTGCTGAGCAAAACCTCGGGATACCAGGCGGGGCTGTATGATGTAATGCGGGCGATAGACCATGCAAAAACAGACGGCAACATAAAAGGCATATTATTGAAGCTGAACCCAACGCCGAACGGCTGGGCAACATCAGAGCAACTGAAACTGGCACTTGATGATTTTAAACTGTCGCATAAATTCATCTATGCCTACGGTGAAGATATTACACAGGGCGCATATTATATAGCCACAAGCGCAGATAGCATATACCTGAACCCCGCGGGTGGCATCGAATTAAAAGGCTTTGCAACTGTAATGCCATTCTTCAAGGGCACACTAGATAAGCTGGAACTGCAGCCGGAGATATATTATGCGGGTAAGTTCAAGAGCGCAACAGAGCCATTCAGAGCAGAGAAGATCAGCGAACCAAACCGCGTGCAGATAATGGCTTACCAGAACAGCATATGGAACCAATTTTTAGAGGGCGCAGCGAAATATACCAACACAGATAAGGCCACTATCAATGACTGGACCGTAAAAGGCACCATACAGTTCCCGCAGGATGCCCTGAAAAATAAAATGGTGTCCGGCTTGTTGTATTGGGATGAGGTGGAGCAACGCATACGCGCTAAAACAGGGCAAAAAGAAAGTGAAGGGATACGGTATATTTCCATCAATGATTATGCAGATAAGGATGAGGACGGTAAGCTGAGCGAAAACCGCATAGCTGTGATATATGCAGAAGGCGATATTGTAGACGGCAAACAAAACAACGACCGTGACATAGCCTCTGAAGACATTTGCGAAGAGATACGCAAGGTGGCAAAGAACGATAAGATAAAGGCGGTGGTGCTTCGTGTGAATTCACCGGGCGGCAGTGCGCTGGCATCGGAAGTGATACTACGCGAACTGATGCTGCTGAAACAAAAGAAGCATCTTGTAGTGTCTATGGGCGACTATGCGGCATCGGGCGGGTATTATATATCCAGTATGGCGGACAGCATTTTTGCCATGCCTAATACTATTACCGGCAGCATAGGTGTGTTCAGCATGTTGTTCAGCATAGATAAGCTGATGAAAAATAAACTTGGTGTGACCTTTGACGAGGTGAAAAACGCACCTTATGCGGATATGCCTACAACATCGCGGCCGCTTACAGCTGAGGAAGGGCAGCGTATGCAGGGCTCTGTAGATACGATCTACGAACGCTTTAAGGATCACGTAGTGCAGGGCAGAAAACTGTCTCTTGCCAATGTAGACAGCATAGCGCAAGGACGAGTATGGACAGGCAGCGATGCGCTGAAAATAGGACTTGTAGATGACCTGGGTGGTATAGATCGTGCTATAGCCAGCGCTGCGCGTATGGCTAAAGTGACAGATTATAAAGTAGTCACTTACCCGGAGCCGGTGGATAAACTGAATATGCTGATGCGCAGGTTTGGTGCAAAGACCGATGCCAGCCTTGCCATAAAAGCAGCGATGAGGGAAGAGATGGGCGAGACCTACCAATGGTACCAGCAGATACAAGACCTGCGTAAAATGAATGGCAGGGCTATGATGCTGATGCCTTTTAAGATGAAGGTTGAATAAATAGTCAAAACCTGCCTGCCGGTAGGCAGGGTTAAAAGTCAAAAGCCAAAAGTGTTGCCTGTTTATAGAGTGATAAGTCAAAATTAATAGTCAAAATCCAGAAGTGGCAGAACGTCCGATAATATTAATTACGAATGATGATGGCATTACCTCGCCGGGGATACGCGCGCTGGTGGATGCGGTAAGAGACCTGGGGCAGGTGATCGTGGTGGCGCCTGATAGTCCGCAGTCGGGTATGGGGCATGCGATAACTATTGGTGATCCGCTGAGGCTGAATAAAGTAGACCAGTTTGAAGGTATAGATTCCTGGCAATGCAGCGGCACTCCTGCCGATTGTGTGAAGCTGGCACGTGATAAGATACTGCACCGCAAGCCTGATCTGTGCCTGAGCGGCATAAATCATGGCGCTAACCATTCTATAAACGTGATCTATAGCGGTACAATGAGCGCCGCTATGGAAGCGGCTATTGAAGGTGTGCCATCCATAGGGCTATCTTCGCTCGATTACAAATTTGAAGCAAACTTTGCAGTGGCAAAAAGTGTGGCGCATGATCTTGCAAAGCGCATGTTATCTGCAAAAATGCCGGAGCATATATTGCTCAATGTGAACATTCCTATAACCACACCGGAGACCTTTAAGGGTATGAAGATATGCAGGCAGGCATATGCAAGATGGGCCGAAGAATTTGACCATCGCATAGACCCGCGCGGCAAAGACTACTACTGGATGACGGGCAGGTTTGTGAATATGGATACGGGCACCGGCACTGATGTGGAAGCGCTTAAAGCAGGCTATGCATCGGTAGTGCCGATAAAGATCGATTTTACAGACACGAAGATGAAGGAGTGGCTGGAAGCTGAATGGGGACTCACCCCGGCCCTCTCCCAAGGAGAGGGTGAGGTCGAGTGAGCGCATTCCAGCTTAATCGCAGCACAATTATTAACGCTAATTCCGCATAAAGAAAAGAATGGTTTATAAAGTTATAGGATTGATGTCAGGAAGCTCGATGGACGGGCTGGATATAGTACATGTGCAGCTGGATGAAGTACGTGGGCAATGGAGTTACCAGATATTACATTCGGACTGTGTACCGTATACGGAGACATGGGTAAATAATTTGCGCGACGCTGCGAATGTGAATGTGAGCGAATTCCTGAAATTACATACAAGCTATGGCCGGTATATTGGTGAGCAGGTAAATGGCTTTATTGCAACGCATGATCTTGAACACCAGGTACACTTTATAGCATCGCATGGGCATACCGTTTTTCATGAACCCGCCCGTGCAGAAGATGCACGTTCGGGCAGGCCCGCAACGGGGACGACTTGCCAGGTGGGGGATGGGGCTGCAATAGCTGCTGTGACCGGTCTGCCGGTGATCAGCGACCTGCGCAGTATGGACGTAGCGCTTGGCGGGCAGGGCGCGCCAATAGTGCCGATAGGGGATAAGCTGCTATTCAGTGATCATGATTACCTGCTGAATATCGGGGGGATTGCAAAT
>CAIJNJ010000423.1 GCA_903821975.1 uncultured Bacteroidota bacterium | reverse complement strand
TGGCGGCGCGACAAACGATACCGGCGAGGTGATCATCAGTAACATAGGCGATGGGCGCGATACCTTTTATTTCACATCTGGTATTAATCTTACCCCATAATACAAAATTAAGCAGCCCCTGCTACGGCAAGGGCTGCTTTAAATATTTATACCTGTTCCTGAATTAATGATGGTGGTGATGTGCGGCATGCGCATCGCCTAATTTAAAGAATGCTTCTTCTTCTATTTCCTTCTCTTCAATAGTGAATTGCTTCTCAAGAAACTGGAACAATTTTTCTGCAACAAGGCGGCGATAAGTTTCATCTACCATCTTTTCGTCTTTCAGCACCTTGGTCATATAGCCATCCATCCATGGGGCCTGCGCCTCATCATCAGGACCTAAACCGAAATAAGCCAGTACTCTTGTCTTAATATCTTTCTCCACATCTTCCTTTGTCACACTTATTCCCTGCTCATGCATAAGCTTGTCGGAGATAAGCTGCCATATAAGCTGGTGTTCAAAGCTGCCGTACTCGTTCTCGACATCCTGTGCAGATTTTGGTTTTTCACCACCTTCGCGCATCCAGCGTTTCAGGAAGGCAACCGGTAAACTGATAGGTGTGTTGTGTACCAGCATTTCGAATATCTCGTTATGCAGGCGCTCACCGGTTATACGGTCAAACTCACGCGATAATTCAGCCTTTATTTTTTCTTTGAAATCAGCCTCGTCTTTTACTTCCACGTTCTGGAATACCTGCTGGTAAAGCTCGGGGCCTAATTCCTGCGGTATCAGTTTGCCAACTTTAGAGATAGTGAGCTTGTAATATTGCTGCGCTGCTTCTTCTCCGCTTTTCAACGGATCTTTCAGGAACGCTTTCAGCTCTTCTTCTGTGCAAACATCAGCCGGGCGGAATACCAATGTGTCTTCCGCCTTTTTGCCCATTACCATTTCTTTCAGTTTGGCAGGCATTTTATCCAGTACTTCCGTATCTTCTATTTTCTTATCGGCATCCGTTACGTTACCTGCTTCATCGCATGGCTCATAAGTGCTGTATATGATATCTTCTTTGTCAGAAGCGGCATCCTGCGATTCCACTTTACCATAGCGGCGTTTTATGCGCTCTATCTCATCATCCATCATCTTGTCCGTAACAGATATCTTGTAACGGGTAAGCGCAGATTTATTTTTAATTGCAGGAATTTCGAATTCAGGTTTAAGACCTACTTCGAATGAGAAATCAACATCATCCGGTTTGTTCATGTCCAGCCTTGCCATATTCTCATTCGGCAGTATCATTGGCTGGGCAAAAATGGACATCTTTTCACCGGTCATGTAATCTTCCAGCTTTTTTCCTGCAGCACGTATCACCTCTTCATTGAAGATTGATTGGCCATACATTTTGCGCATCATACCTGATGGTACCATGCCTTTGCGAAAACCCGGCACATTTGCCGTTTTGGCGTATTGCTTCAGGGTTTTTTCAAATGAAGGCAAAAAATCTTCTTTAGCCAACTTTACAGTCAGCTTATCGTGCAACGTACCAATAGTCTCGCGCGTTACCGTAGCCATAATTATTCGTTTTAGTGTTAAAAAAACAGCCGACGGTCTTTACCGGGGCTGCTTTAAGGTTAAAAATAGGCGGCAAAGGTACAATATTCGGTCTTTAATAAGTCAAAATAAATGTATAAAAAGCGAAGTTTAGTTGTCTGGCGTTAGCAATGGTAACCATAATAATATGGGTATTTATGGATAAATTTATGGGTATTAGCAGAGTATTCTATACGCCAAATCGGGCCTGTTTCGTCCCATATCATCCATTTCCGGATTGCCTCCCAAGGCATCTATATCTTCGGGAGGGGGTAGAAAACAATCGATCTTATAAAAAAAGGTTCACTTCTTAAGAAGATCAAAAAGCTCCGTATTGATATATAATGTTTCTTTCCAAACTTTCTTAGACTGCAATATGCCTAATTTTTCAAGTTGTTTAAGATATTTGGATGCCGTAATTCTTGAAATTTTAAGCCTTTCTATCAGGTAATCAATTTTGCTGTAGGGGTGTTCAAATAAAAGCTCTAACAATTCCTTATTGTATAACTTTTCGGCTTCAGTCTTTACTTTTTCCTGTGTTTTTATAAAAAGCTTGTTTATTTCCTGAACCTGGCTAATGGTCTCTTTCGCTGTAACTTCAACTCCTTTTAGTATGAATAATATCCATTCTTCCCAATTATCTTTCAGGTGTATTTCCTGTAATAGCCGGTAATAGTCTGCTCTGTTATCTATGATATAGGCGCTTAAATAAAGAATGGGACTTTCAAGCAGGTTGTGAAGGATAAGATACAGCACATTAATGATTCTCCCAGTTCGCCCATTACCATCATAAAAAGGATGAATACTTTCGAACTGGTAATGCTGAACCGCCAGTTTAATTAATGGCGAAATATCATTATCTTCGTTTAAGTATTCTTCCAGATTTTTCATTAGCCGGAGTATGGTATCATAATCATCCGGCGGAGTATATACAACCTTTCCTGTTGCCGCATTTCTTAATGCTGTGCCGGGTAGTTTACGGATTCCCGCATTGTTTTCCTCCAATACTTTTTGAGTTTCAATTATGGCATCAGTATTAAAAAAGCCTTTCTTTTGAATAAAGTGAAAACCAAATAACACAGCCTCGCGATAACGCAGAACTTCTTTTGTTGCTGAATCTATTTGAGTGTTTTTCGCAGTTAATGCCTGGTACAATTTATCCTGAGTTGTTATAACATTTTCTATTTCAGAACTTGCCCTTGCTTCCTTCAGAATTATGGCATTTAATAGTATGACCGGATTGGGAAGAGTATTTGCAAGGCCTTTCAATTCGGCCAGTGCTACAGACGATTTAACCAATTGGCGCAATACCTTTATTGTTTCAATTTTTTCTTTTGCCGGTGGCAAAAAAGGCAAGTCATTAAATGCTTTTTCCGTATCTGTTTTGCTTATCTTTTTCATGTATACTGTTTATAAATAACCCGCCTATCATGCAAAGTTAATGCAATATTTTATACATGACAAGACTATCATGTATAAAACTTATACACGAGTATATCGGTATCAACTCAGAAGCCCAATGCTACGATACCACACCCTTGTCTTTGTCATTGCTATTATTAATGGTATGGCTTATAGAAGTGGACCCCAACACTACTTTCGTAACCATATCTGCACGCGATAAAATAACCACTATAGCCATTACTAACCCCCTAGGCCAAACCGTGTATAACCAACAGTATAATTCCTAACAAGTGCAAATAGACGTTGCAACTTTTCCAACAGGTGTCTACTTCGTAAGGTCAATGGTACGGAAGTCGGGAAGTTTGTAAAACAGTAAACCCTAAAATGATCCTTATTTAGGCTACTGAAATAAGAAAGGGCAGGAACAGCGTACTGTTTCTGCCCTTTGTGCGGGCGGAGGGACTCGAACCCCCAAGCCGCGAAGCACTAGATCCTAAGGCCCGCTAAAAAACGCTCTAATAGATTCAAAATCAACACCCAAAGTATCAAAATTCTCTAAATATTGCTATTTTGATTCAATAAGTGAAGCATCAGTTCTGTGCAATTTTTTGTGCAATTTTTTTGATGCCGTGCAAAGATAAAACAATTACCTGGAGTTGTAAAAATATTTGAGCACCGGATTTATTCATTCGTTCAATTCTGCTACACTTGCTGTATAGTTATAATTGAATGAACACAACAAGAAATTCTAAGCCAGGTAGTGTATATCCTTTCCTCGATGCCAGAACACCGATGAAGAATAGTACGATGCTGCCGGTTAAATTATCGATTAATATTAAAGGAAAGGTGTTTCGAGTAGGATTGAAACTCCATGCCACGTCGGAAGTTTTTAATAAAGCCATTTCATCTAAAGGTTCCATACCCAACGAAGCCAAGACACTTACAGCAGAAATAGATACATATATTGATAAGGCTAACAAAATTTTAGAAATGTTCCCTATTGCCGACCAAAAGATGTTTACTAAACTGTTTAAATCAGAAGTCGGTTTGACGGTCCAAGGTAAAAACAATATGGACTTATTGTTTCAGAACAAAATTGAGGAACTGATTGAGGAAGATAGGGCCGGCACCGCATGTTTCTATGAAGTTGCATTGAAGGTGTTTAAGCGGTTCAAAAACGAATTCTATCTTGAAGATATAACCGTGTCATGGCTAAAGGCCTATCGCGCCTGGTGGTTGAATCAAGGATACTCGAATGCCACCGCCGGGA
>CAIJNJ010000422.1 GCA_903821975.1 uncultured Bacteroidota bacterium | reverse complement strand
TCACGGTCAATATTCAGTTGTTCTATGCGTGGTGCGTGTGGCTTCAGTTCTGCGCGTGCTGAAGGTATGCAAGTATACATCGCATCCAGTATATGCAAACGTCCGCGTTTAGCCTGCTCCAGTGCCTGCATCATAATATCCATGCTCAGGCCATCGCACTTGATGTCCATCTGGATACCGCAAATACCATCACGTGTACCGGTAACTTTAAAGTCCATATCACCCAGGTGGTCTTCATCGCCCAGTATGTCTGTAAGTACAGCAAACTTTCCGCCGTCTGCTATAAGGCCCATTGCCACACCACTTACGTGTTTCGGGAAAGGCACACCAGCATCCATCAGCGCCAGTGAGCCTGCGCACACAGTAGCCATTGACGAGGAACCATTGCTTTCCAATATATCAGATACAACACGTACGGTATATGGGTAATCGGCAGGCATCATTTGTTTCAGTGAGCGCATGGCAAGGTTGCCATGGCCTACTTCGCGGCGGCTCTGTCCGCGCATCATTTTCACCTCGCCAGTAGAGAACGGCGGGAAGTTATAATGCAGGAAGAAAGAAACGTAATCGGATGTTGCAGCGGTTTCTGCCAGCAATTCATCTTCAGAGGTACCAAAGGTTACTGATGTCAGCGATTGTGTTTCGCCACGTGTAAACAATGAAGAACCATGTGGCGAAGGCAGTGCATTCACTTCCATCGTCAGCGGGCGCACTACTTCAAGTGTACGGCCATCAAGACGCACCTTTTCGTTCAGCATCATTTCACGGATCACTTTCTTTTCCAGGTCGTGGAAGTAAGTGCCTATAAGCGCTGCATCTTCAGCAGGAAGTTCGCCTTCTGCAAACTGTGCTTTGAAGTCTTCTTTTACTTTCTTGAACGCATCACCACGCTCATGCTTGCCGAGCGCGCCTTTTGCGATATCGTATATTCTTTTGGTACCGAATGCTGCGATCTTAGCTTCGAATTCAGGATTGGTATAAGGCTTTGTATATTCACGCTTGGCAGTAATACCCGCTTTCTCACGCAGTTCGTGTTGCAGTTTTATCTGCGCGCGAATTGCTTCATGGCCTACTTCTATTGCTTTGATAAGGCCGTTCTCTTCAAATTCTTTACCCTCACCTTCTACCATCATGATATTCTTATCGGTAGCGGCTACTATAATATTGATATCGGCATCCTTGATCTGGGTGCGTGTAGGGTTAACCATGTACTCTCCGTTGATGCGGCATACGCGCACTTCAGAGATAACTTCCTGGATCGGAATATCGCTAACAGCCAGGGCAGCAGATGCTGCCAGGCAAGCCATTGCATCAGGCATTATTTCCGGATCTGATGATATCAAAGATACCAGCACCTGCACTTCGCACAGGTAATCATCAGGGAACAAAGGGCGCAATGCGCGGTCTATAAGACGGGAAGTGAGTATTTCGTAATCATTAAGGCGTGCTTCACGCTTAAAGAAAGAACCGGGTATGCGGCCTGCTGAAGCAAATTTTTCCTGGTAGTCAACACTAAGCGGGAAAAATGATTGTCCCGGCTTGGGTTCTTTAGACGCTACAACGGTAGCGAGTATCATACAATTGCCCTGGCGCAATACAACGGAGCCATCGGCCTGGCGGGCCATCTTGCCCGTTTCAATGGATATTTCGCGGCCATCGGCTAATTTCAGCGACGCGGAAATGGGATTTGGAGTCATAACATCGTGTATTAAAAGTTAACTAAAAGGTCAAACATCAAAACATAAAATAGCAATGATCACACTGCTTATTGTTTATCATTTTAACCGGGGTTGTAAAGTACACTCAGCACCATTGTGCTTTTGAGAGCATACTATACTAAAAAATAATTCCCAACTGAGCAGTTGGGAATGGCTAAGTAGTTCAGGCTTATTTGCGTAAACCAAGTTTTTCGATCAGGCCGCGATATGACTCGAGGTTGTTATGGCTCAGGTACGTAAGCAAACGCTTACGACGTCCTACCATTGACATTAATCCGCGGTTCGTGGAGAAGTCTTTTTTATTAGTCTTCAGGTGCCCGGAGATATGATTGATCCGCTCTGTGAGCATTGCGATCTGCGCTTCGATTGACCCTGTATTTTTTTCTTGTCCACCGAATGTTTTAAAGATATTCGCCTTCTTTTCAGCTGTAAAATGAGACATTTGCATCAAAATTTTAAAATAAGTATTTTTTTTCCGAGCGGCAAAGATAAGGAAAAAATATAAAAAAGCGGAATTAGTTATTGCTAATTTACTCCTGAATATGAAGTTTATAAGCCATCTGCATAAATATAACAATAATTTATTTTGCGTCACTAATTTATTTATATATTTGGCATGGATAATCGTTAAAAAATTATATTTGAGCGAAGATCAATCAAAAAGATAAATTTCAGGTTATGAAAGAATATATGTTGCTTATCCGCAATACTGCCGATAGCAAAGAATCATTTACACCTGCACAGCACCATGAGTTTGTTAAGAGTTGCGAGGTGTATATCGGTAATCTTAAAAAAGAAAATAAACTTATTGCCGCTCAGCCTCTTATTCGTGAAGGCAAAATGATTTCCGGCACTCCCGGCAATTGGAACGAAGGATCTTATAATGAAGGCAAAGATGTTCAGGTGGGCTATTACCATATACGCGCAAAAGGTATGGATGAGGCCATAGCTATCGCGAAGGGTAATCCTGAGTTTGCGTTTACTACTACTGCACGTGTAGAAGTGCGGCCCATAAAAATGAAGGAGGAGGTTACGGGCTTTAAATATCCAACAAAAGCTTAATAACCCCTGCATATTACCTTATTTTTGCAAAAAATTGAATCGTGAAAAGACTTATATCCCTGTTTATTTTTAATGCCTGTTATTTTTTATCAGCAGCGCAAAACATTACTTCCCTCGCAGGCCTCCAGGGCACCGGCGATACTACCAACGCATTTGCCGCATATATCTCCCCGCTTGATGTTTGGGCGGATCATGCAGGTAACGTGTTCATTTGCGGTTTCGAGAACAGTATAAAAAAGCTGAGTGCTACCACCGGCCTTGCAACCCGGTTTGCAGGTACCGGTTATATCGGGCATACCGGCGATGGTGGATTGGCTACACTGGCCATGATAGGGCAGCCAACATCTGCGGTAACAGATGCCGCAGGTAATTTGTACTTTATAGAATCGGACTACTGTATTAGGAAAGTGAGCACGGCCGGTATCATTTCTACTATCGCTGGTACCGGTGTTGCGGGCTACAATGGCGAAGGTGTAGCTGCTACCGCTGCAGATATGCAGCCCACTTGCCTCGCAATAGATGCTTCCGGTAATTTATAT
>CAIJNJ010000421.1 GCA_903821975.1 uncultured Bacteroidota bacterium | reverse complement strand
AGAAATACAGTAAAGCGTTTTGGTTTCCAGACGCTTATACCTATAGCCAAACCTACAGAACGCATCGCGGCATTTAAGAAGATACACGGGCAGAATAATATTCATTTTATACGGATGGATGTGAACTCTGAACGCATTGATGAAATAATAGCAACTGAAAGGCCACATACTATTTACCACCTGGCACAGCAATGCTCCGCACCTTTTTCAATGAAAGGCCTTGAAGAAGCATTGTTTACTATCCAGAATAATGAAGCCGGGAACATGCGCCTTTTATGGGCCGTGCGCAGGCACGTGCCTAACGCCCATATCATTAAGTTGGGGTCGTTCGGCGAATATGCCAAAGGGGGAATAGATATAGCAGAAGGGTACTTTTTCCCAAGGCACAAAGGCGTGATCGCAAACAAGCCAATGCCATATCCACGCGAAGCGGATGACATCTACCACATATCCAAGATCAACGACACGAATTACGTGGCCATGGCCTGTCGTGTGTGGAACTTACGGATCACTGATGTGATGCAGTCAACCATATTCGGTTTTCTTACAGAAGAAATGGCCGGCTGCGAAGAGTTATACACCCGCTGTGATTATGACCACATGTTTGGCACAGTGGTAAACCGCTTTTTAACACAGACCGTCTTCGGGCACCCGCTAACGGTATATGGAAAAGGCAACCAGCGTACAGGGCTTATGGCATTGAAAGACTCCGTGAATTCACTGGTGTCTTTTGTAGGGGATGTGCCTGCTGCCGGAACGCACAGGGTGATAAACCACGTTACCGAAACTAATTTCTCTATCAATGAACTGGCGGCGGCGGTAAAAGACATTGCGACAACACAGGGATATAATGTAAAAATACTGAGGACGCACGACCCGAGGCAGGAGCAGGTAGCCACCAAGGAGCAATATGGTATAGAAACAGAATTCAGCGGGCACGATACGCTGCACACTGCTTTTGGCGAAGTGGCGAGTGAAATGCTGGGCATCATTGAAAGGTTCAAAGACAATATCGTAGAGAGCCTCTTCGTGCCTAATGTGAACTGGAATGCAAACCTGAGTGAGAACGCTAAAGAGGCATCGATCTTTGAGCGAATGAATATTGAAGATGAGATGTATTGGGAGATATACCGAGACCAGTTCTTCCATTCGGATAGGATTAACCTGAACCCGGGAACACTAGGCACAACATCGATACCGGTAAAACGTATCCGTTATCACCAGCAAACCTCTAAAAATCTTGAGGCTTATCCGTTAGGTAGCTACGAACATGGCCGTAAAAGCCACGGAGAAATAAACAGGCTTTGTGCAGAGTTATGGCCATCGGAAGGGTATAAACTTACAGTGACACATAGTACATCGCAGACCATAAATCTGCTTGCGCTGTCTATGCTGAGGAAATTTCATGCACGCTTTGAAGGGCCGTATAAGATCGTTACCACTACACATGAGCATGAGGGCGGTATAGGTTGTTTCCGCCACCTGCCCGAATATGAAGTGCATTACATAGAGGACGATGTGCTTGCCAACCCTATTGCATTCTCGAAAATATTAAAGGAATTAGATCCCGAAATAGCGTTCTTCTCACATGTTTATTACGATACCGGCAATGTAACACCTGTGGAAGGGTGGTGCAACACCGTGCGTAAATTATTGCCTGATTGTAAGATCATTATTGATGCAGCCCAGTCGCTTGGTTTATATAAGTTGCCGTTCAGCGATGCGGATGCAGTGCTGGGCAGTACACATAAATGGTTGTTTGGTCCCCATGGTGGCGGATTGCTGTGGATGAAGGATGAGTTTTACCAGTGGTTGCAGGGGATGTACTGGAGCGGAATTGGCCTTAGCTACAACCCGGAAGTTGCACCCTTAAGCATTCCCGGAGGCCAGGACTTCCAGATGTACCCTGCAATTGAGGAGTGTTTAAAGCTATTCCAGCAGGCCGGCCAGAAAAATGTGCTTGCGCGCTCGTCATACCTGCGGCATATTTTCCAGAAGAAACTGGGAGAGATATTTACGTTCAATGAGATAGAGCATACCTTCCTGAATAATGATGAGGTCTCCCCGCTGATTGCTATTGCATTTACGGACTACGACCCTTACCCGTTGTATAAATTCCTGAATGACCAGCAGGTACATACGAAATGTATCAAGAATCACGTTGTAAACAAGATCAACTATCACATACTACGTATTGGTATCCCATATTATGAAACGCTGGAAAGGCTTAACTACGTGCTTTTTGAAATATGGAGACATATCAACGAAAATGTGCCGATAGAAAAGACCGCGGATTAATATGCCGGTATGAATAATAGAAGTATCACCCGTCCCTATCATCTTCAATCAATAATTGCTGTTATTGTTGGGGTAGTGCTTGTTATCATTAATACGATCCGTATTTTTAATATCCCCATCACCTGTGATGAGAATGGCTATAGAGGGATTGGGCAGGGAGACACTTATATTGGCCTTGCGCAGGATAAGTTCGGTAGTGCCAATAATCACATCCTGCATTCTTTATTCCGAAAATTCTTTGTAGATACTTTCGGGAATAATTTATTTACACTGCGCGTAGATAGCCTTATCGCCCAGGTTCTTTTTCTCGTTTTTACATGGCTGTTATGCCGCCGCTTGTTCAAGAACAGATGGTGGGCTTTATGCAGTTTTCTTGCTTTAAATCTTGCGAGCCCGTTAATCTTCAATTTCTGGGGGCTTAGCAGGGGTTATGGGCTTGCAATGACCTGTATGACCATCAGTATCTATTATCTTTTACGATACATGGCAGAGAAAAGAGTGCAGCTCTTATCGGTCTCATTTGTATTTTCTATTTTATCTGTTTACAGCAATTTCGGCTACATCAATTATTTCATGGTACTGTGTTCCATAGTACTACTCCAAAACCTGTTGTTCCTGAAAAGTGTGCCCGGCAGGCGGATCATAAAAGAACTTGTGGTAATAGTGATTGCATCTGCTGTGCTGGCGTTGATGATCACAGGTCCGTTGCAAGCTGTATATAGGAATGGTGAGCTCAAATACATGGGCAGTATCAGCTTCATGCAGGATACGGTACGATCGTTGATATGGGCCGGTCTTGCGATAGATGGCGGACCGGAAGGGTGGCGCGTTTACCTTATCGGGCGCATTGTTGTAGTGCTTACATTACTCTCCGGTATATTCTGGTTGTATACCTATTCCGGCAAAATTCGACGGAAAGAAACTATTGATATTGAAACACAATACGGCATTACATTTTTCCTTTTACTGGTGGGCCTTACTGTATCGTTAATAGCACAGCATGTTTTGTTTGGCGTTAATTACCTGAGTGATCGTGCCGCTCTTTTCTTTATCACATCGTTTATGCTTCAGCTTATTTACCTGCTATACTACATAGGGAAAAGCAGGCGGGCAGTTAGTGTTGTGTCTTTCGCAGTACTTTTTCTTATAGTAGTTTATAACTTCTGCGCGAAGATAAATCTCGACCGAACTATTCTTTGGTATTTCAATGCTGCAGACCTTGCCGTGCTGCACAGAATGGATAGTGGTATGAAAGATAAGCCGGGCAGGATAAAAGTAGGCATATCATGGTTATCTGAAACGGCATTCCAGTATGATATAGAACATCATTATCCTGATCGTTTTTACCAGCCAACTGTGATCCGGAACACTTCTCCTGCAGATAGTTCGTTTGATTACTTATACCTGAACCTGGATGCGTTCCCGAAAGTACCGCCCGGCTATCACCGTGATACGGAATGTGTTGGCGGGTCCTTTATCCTGTTTAAAAGGAATGAACTATCACCTGCTGCCAAATAGCATACTGCCGATGCGTACCATACTAGTGCCTTCCTGCAGCGCAATTTTATAATCTGCACTCATACCCATAGAGCATATAGAGAAATAGGATTTGCCGAAGAACGAGGTGCCGGATAGGTGTACAAAAAAATTGTGTAACCGGTAAAATTCTGCATGCACCTGTTTCTCATCGTCGGTATTTGTGGCCATACCCATCAGCCCGCAGATGCGGACGTTCTTTAGCGACTCTATCTGGGCTTCGTAGTAGTCAAGAAATACGATGATCTCTTTTTCATCCATGCCGAATTTCGTTTCCTCATCTGCTACGTGCATCTGTAACAATACATCTATGCTGCGCCCGTTTTTAAGCGCCTGCTTGTTTATTTCAATCAGTAATTTAAAACTGTCAACGGCATGTATCAAATGAACGAAGGGCGCAATGTCCTTTACTTTATTGCTTTGTAAATGCCCTATAAAGTGCCAGCGGGTATCGGCGGGTAATTGCTTATGTTTCTCAGCCAGTTCCTGCACATAATTTTCTCCAAAATCTCTTTGGCCAAGATCATACAGTGCCTTGATGTCACTTAGCGGCTTGGTCTTAGAAACTGCAACCAGGGTTGCCGCTTTTGCACCCAGCTCATTTGTAAGCTGTTCCCACACTTCTTTATTTACCATTGGGGATTTGGATTTCTAGTATTGTTCTTTCTCGTTAGGGAAGTCTTTGTCTTTAATATCCTTTATATACTGTTTGGTCGCCTTGTTGATATCTTCATACAGGTTCAGATAGCGGCGCAAAAAACGGGGAGAGAAATTTTTAGTGATGCCGAGCATATCATGCATTACCAGTACCTGTCCGTCTACACCACCACCGGCGCCTATGCCAATTACCGGTATTTTGAGTTGTGAAGCCACTGCAGTGCCAAGAGCGGCGGGTATCTTTTCCAGGACTAATGAGAAGCAGCCAGCTTCTTGCAGTAGCTGCGCGTTTTGCAACAGTGTTTCAGCTTCTTCTTCCTCTTTAGCCCGAACGGTATAAGTACCAAATTTATAGATAGACTGTGGTGTTAGTCCGAGATGTCCCATCACCGGCACACCGGCGCCCACGATACGTTTTATGGATTCGCATACTTCAGCACCGCCTTCCAGTTTTATGCCATGTGCCCCGGCTTCTTTCATGATCCGGATAGCAGATATGAGCGCTTCCTTGCTGTTGCCCTGGTAAGAACCGAATGGGAGATCGACGATAACAAGACAACGTTCGCAGGCACGTACCACGCTCTGGGCATGGTATATCATCTGGTCCAGCGTGATAGGTAATGTAGTCTCATGTCCCGCCATAACATTAGATGCCGAATCGCCTACGAGTATCACATCAATGCCTGCATCCTCAAAAATACGGGCCATAGAAAAATCGTATGCGGTGAGCATACTTATCTTTTCCCCATGCTGCTTCATTGACTGAAGCGTATGCGTGGTAATGCGTTTTATCTCTCCCTTTGCTGTTGACATAACCCCAAACCCGGAACGGGCTGTTTTTGTGAAGTGTAAAAGTAGTATTACAATTTGAGTATTGAGAATGGGATATAATAATAGGGGTATATATTATTGTTATTTATTCGCAATAATAAGACCGGCTCACCAATCGTTCGTTCTGGTAGTAGTTGAGCGTCATGAAGTCACTGCCATTGGCCGTTT
>CAIJNJ010000420.1 GCA_903821975.1 uncultured Bacteroidota bacterium | reverse complement strand
GTCCCCCAACACCGGGGGACAATAGGGGGACAAAATGTGTGAAAACAAGAGAAATTTAAAAATAAAGAATAACAGGAAAGCATTGATTTTACTGGGTTTCAGGCATGAAAAAACCCGCCTTTCAGCGGGTTTTGTGCCCCAGACGGGAATTGAACCCGTACTCGCCTTACGGCAAACAGGATTTTAAGTCCTGCGCGTCTACCAATTCCGCCACCAGGGCATCGCCGCTTTACGGTGGTAAACACTCCGTAAAGGCTTAAACAAAAATTCCATCCCGATAATCACCGGAATGGAATCTTTTCGAGCGGAAGACGAGACTCGAACCCGCGACCCCGACCTTGGCAAGGTCGTGCTCTACCAACTGAGCTACTTCCGCTTGATACTAAGAACTACCCCTATGCTTTAACCGCTTTGGGAGTGCAAATATAGCGGGAGATTGATAAAAAAACAAACGGCAAACGAAAAAAAATAAATGTCATTGGTGTAGTCGTAAGTCGTGAGTCATAAGTCGTAAGTCCGAGAGATACAGTTCATTGCTTAGATGGCTTCAGTGGGTTATTTGAAATATCTGTTGAATTGGCTGTGCAGAATGTTATTTTTGCAACTACTTAAATGCCGGCAGCCCCGTTCATATCGCTTATTAAGAAGGACCTCCTTATGGAATGGCGCCAGAAACATACCTTGTATGGCGTTCTGCTATATGTGGGCGCCACCGTATTTGTGGTATATATGATGAGCGGCCAGCCGGAGGCACATACCTGGAACGCCCTTTTCTGGCTTACACAACTGTTTGTAGCGGTAAATTCGGTAGCCAAAAGTTTTCTGCAAGAGCACCCTACCCGCTTCCGGTACTACTATACCCTCGTTAAGCCTACTACCTTTTTGCTCGCAAAAATGAGCTACAGCATCATCCTGATGTGTATTATGAGCCTTGTGAGCCTGTTTTTATACTATATAATGCTGGGCTGGCCACTGGCGCAGGGGGGCTTATTTGTGGTCATTACGCTGGTGGGGAGTATCAGTTTATCAGCGGTATTTACGTTTTTATCGGCTATAGCGGCAAGGGCCCAGCAAAATTCGGCCCTTATGGCCATCCTGGGCTTCCCTCTGGTAACACCTATACTCATGATACTGAGCAAGCTTGCTGCCAAGGCGCTGGAACCGGTATATATGCCCGGCTGGTGGGGACTGGCACTGGTGCTCCTGCTGCTGGATGTGCTTATCATTACGCTGGGGGTTATCCTTTTCCCCTTTTTATGGCAGGAATAAACTTTCTATTCAAAAAAAATTGCTTTTAACACCATCGGATATAGACAATCAGTAGATTTGTACCTAAACCAAAAAACATACAACATGAAAAAGTTATTCGCGATCGCACTGCTTACTGTATTCGTTGCCGGCACCACTGCATCTTTTGCACAGGAAAAGAAAGCCGACAAAAAAGAAACCAAAATGGATAAGAAAGACGAGAAAGGCAAAACAAAAAAAGCCGACAAGAAAGATGCTAAAATGGACAAGAAAGAAGCAAAAGGAAAATAAGATCAATGTATTTATGAAAAATGGTTGCCTCATCACGAGGCAACCATTTTTATTTTATGATACCGGAGTATTTATCCGTGCTTAACGATAGTAACGATGACTGAAGTCGTCGCCTGAATTATGAAACTCGCGGCGCTTAGGCAGCCATGGCCGATAAAAGCGGCCCGGCGCTTCATGTATGCCCACCCTGTTGCCACGGTAACGCCAGTAATAACGATTGGTAAAAGATGCGTGGTGATAGCTGCGCCATCCCCACTCACCATTTCTCCATACATGGTCGTGCCCACCGGGTGCGGCACCGGCTTGCGAAGTAGCGAATACACTGCACAGCAACGCAAGCAATACACAAATAGTTGTTCTGAATTTCATAAACAATGTTTTGTTTTCAATCCCAAAATATAAAATTTTGAATAAAAAACAGCATCTGAAACAGAGTGACTGCCGGTAAATAAAAACAGGCTACCATATGAGCAGCCTGTTTCAGTATATTCTTTCTATTTAATTACCTGCGGTACCCGCCCCTGTGGCCATAATAGCCGTGGGCATAATGACCACCATAACCATGACCGTAATATCCATGCCCGTAGTATGGATGGCCCCCGTAGTACCCGCCACCATAATACCCGCCACCTACTACTACAGGTACAGGAACGGGTGGAATAAATACCCGGGGAGCAACAACCCTTACAATGGGGTGTGGCCAATATCCGCCCCTGTAGTGCCCTCTCCATGGAGCAGCCCCGGCGATGCTACTGGTACCTGCTGATAATAATACTATTAATAACGCGCTTGCAATGGTCCTCAGTTTCATAACGTTGTTTGTTTTTGTTATAATAGATAGATGCAATTTGCCTGCCAAAGTTTAATGTAAAAAACAAAAACGCCCGTAAAAGGCGTTTTTAACATACTCTTAAATCCCTATCAGGACAGCTTTTCGATCTTTTCATTCACAAGGCTCAGCTCTGTTTCCAATACATCGCTTAGCTCTTCAAGCGCTTTTTTATTATTGTCCAGGTCGCTGCCACAACTGAGCTTGTTCTTCAGCTTGCGCAGCTTTTTGCGTGTCTCTTCGCCCTTTTCGGGAGCAAACAATACTCCGAGGGCCACACCAACCACTGCGCCTGCAGCCATGGTGTATAATATCTTTTTTGCCTTGTTCATATGTTTAGAATTTTATCTCTTCAATTTTACGGTTTACTTTGTGCAGCTCCTTCTGGAGCACGTCCTTTATGTCCTCCAGCGATTCCCTGCCCTGGTCCAGGCTATCGCTTACAGTGCCGGCGAGCTTCCTGCTGCGCTTCATTATTTTCTTTCTTGTTTCGCTGCCTTCTCCTGGCGCAAAAAGAACGCCTATTGCCGCACCTACAGCTATACCTGCGCCTATACTTACGAGAACCTTAGTTGCCTTATTCATAACTCAAGTTTTAAAATGATCAATTATTTATGATTGCAAAGCTACACACGGGTATACCGTCAATAAATGACGATGGTCATGCCGCTGTATGATTTTAGATACAAAGTCCGTGCCGCGGGGCTTAGTGGCCATCTTTTTGTATTTTTCCACAAAAAAGCACAATGAATAAAGCCTACCTATCGCTGGGCAGTAATGAGGGCAACCGTATGCTGTGGCTCGGGAAAGCTATGGACCTTATTGCAGCGCATTGTGGCACGATTCTGAAACGATCATCTGTTTATGAAACGGCAGCATGGGGCATCACCACCCAGCCCGATTTCCTGAATATGGTCGTATATATTGAAACCAATAAAAATCCCACAGAACTGCTTGATGAAATACTGATAACGGAAACAACACTTGGCCGCCACCGCACCGTAAAATGGGGGCCACGAATAATAGACATAGACATCCTGTTCTTCAACAACGACGTAATAGATCTACCCGGCCTTATAATACCCCACCCCTTTTTACATGAGCGGCGATTTACATTGGCACCGCTTGCAGAGATTGCCCCAAATTACGTGCACCCAAAGCTGCACAAAACGATCACAGAACTACTCGCTGAATGCCCGGATAAACTTGAGGTAGTCGTAAGAAGTCGTGAGTCATAAGTCGTGGGCCTGCCGGTAGGCAGGTCGTAAGTACTGCACCAACTATTTCACAGTTGGCTAGTGGTGGGTTGTCAGTTCGGCGAAGACATTTGTATTGCCGGCATAGTAGCAATTAAGAATGGAGTCCATCTTTTCCCTGCCCGCTGCAACATCCTGCACCTTTTTCCTATACTGCGGGTCTATAAGATCAATAAACGGTTGCGGCACTTTATTGAAATCTTTAAAAGCATCTATAAGCTGCGCATCCCATTGTTCATGAAAATGAAGCAGATCATCCGGCATCACCATTGTGCGGTTAGTACCGGGCTCAGGCAGGCATTCAAACGGCTCTGTTACATTCAGGTAACCATAATCATCTGTCAGCTCTTCACCGGGATGTATATCCCTTATCGCAAGTTCAAAATTATATGCAGTTGACATACAACTGGAACGGAAGCTATGATTTACAAACCGCGAGTTGTCCCAGCATAAGATAAAATCACCATCAGGGCCCCGGTAACTGTAGGTATGTAACTTTTCACGAAACATCGGGGCCAGCTTCCTGATCTCATCTTCTGTAAACACCTGGTCGAGCGGATCGAATATCCAGGTGATCGTTCCTTTAGGAATAAACTTGGTGGCTACCACGCCATAACCAATTTCCGGGCTTATAAATCTCAGTTCTGTATCGGGATG
>CAIJNJ010000419.1 GCA_903821975.1 uncultured Bacteroidota bacterium | reverse complement strand
CTGCAATGGCCGGACGTGGATTACAGGGCGATAGAGATAGACGAAGAAAAGGTGCAGTACCTCCATAAAACTTACCCGCAGCTACAGGGTAAAATAATAATGGAGGACATATTGAAAGCCGATATGCCCTTCGATAAAGAATTTACCGTCGTGGGTAATTTCCCCTACAATATATCGTCCCCTATTTTATTTAAAGTGCTGGACTGGGAGCCGTATGTAACGGAGGTTGTAGGTATGTTCCAGAAAGAGGTGGCACTGAGAGTGGCATCGGGGCCGGGATCTAAGGTATATGGTATACTCAGTGTGCTGATGCAGGCATTTTATAAAGTGGAGTACCTCTTTGATGTGAATGAGAATTGTTTTACTCCGCCACCGAAAGTGAAAAGCGGAGTATTGAGGTTCACAAGCCTGTACAACCCGCACGGGATCAATGATAAAAGACGGTTCATCATACTTGTAAAGGCAGCCTTCAACCAACGACGGAAGACACTGCGGAACGCGCTGAAGAGCACATTACCGCCTGAGGCGATGGCCGATGTATTGATGGATAAGCGCGCCGAACAATTATCTGTAGCTGATTTTGTATCATTGTACAAGAAATATTGCTGATAAAGTCAAAAGCCAAAAGTGGTGTTTCCGGGTGGGTGATTTTGTATCACTGCTGATAAAGTCAAAAGTTAAAAGTCAAAAGCCAAAAGTGGTATGATCCCTGGATTGCAATTTTACTTCTGAATTACTAATCCTTAATATTTTCAAATATGCCTGAGCGTGGGCTTACAAAAGGAGTGGGAATGAAAGTTTTAATAGCGGCACCTGTGCATCCCGTACTTATTGAGGGACTAAAAGCCCTTGGTTATGAGTGTGTCGTCAATGAAAAGATATCTCAAAGCATTGCGTATACATTGATAGCGGATTGTGTGGGGGTGGTCACCTCTACACGGCTGCAGTTAGATAAAGAACTTATTGATAGTGCTTTAAAACTTAAGTGGATAGGGCGGATGGGCTCAGGGATGGAGGTCATAGACCTGGAATATGCTGCCCACAAGGGAATAAAATGTTTTGGCAGCCCGGAAGGCAATGCCAATGCGGTTGGAGAGCATGCACTAGGTATGCTGTTGGCCTTGACGCGGCGGATTGTATGGGGTAATATGGAAATGAAGCAAGGCGTATGGCGCCGGGAAGAGAACAGGGGTATGGAACTGGAAGGAAAAACGGTGGGCATCATAGGATGCGGGCATACGGGTGGCGCATTTGCTAAAAAACTGATGGGTTTTGATGTGCGGATACTCGCATACGATAAATATAATTGCGATAGGATCCCCGGCCATATCGTGACCTGTAAAAGCCTGGATGAGATATTTGAAGCTGCGGACATTGTAAGTTTTCATGTACCCCTGCAGAATGATACGATCCACTACTTTAATGATCAGTTTATAGCCGCCATGCGCAAGCCTTTTATTCTAATCAATACATCACGCGGGGCGGTGGTAGATACCAAGGCATTACTGCAAGGTATAAAGGCGGGGAAAGTAACCGGCGCATGCCTTGATGTCTTTGAGCAAGAACCTTTAGCAGCAAAGGATGCCGGGGAATTAACTACACTACCGAATGTTGTTGTAACGCCACATATAGCAGGGTATACATTTGAAGCGTTGTACAAAATGAGCAAGGTGCTTTTGGACAGGATCAGTGATTTATAGTGCTTGTTTCCCGGGGAATAATTCCCACCGTTTTTTTAATCCCTGATCATCCATTTCGGCTAAAGCCGTTTTTCATTCTATCTTTTATCCCCGGCCTAAAGGCCAGGGCAAATGGTAACACTTGCATATCAAGTTGCCGTAGTATAAAAATACCAGCCAGCAATTTTTTTTTGGAGCTAACCCAAGATTTGTTTCGTGGAATACGTCTATATTGTAGAGGCCCTTATAATTAACAGAAAAATGACCTTACATTTATTTGTAAATTATATAAGGTATTTTGGAAAATAAATTTGTTAAGTGTGGATTTTTAACAGATTTTTTTATCTTTACGCCTCATTTGCTAATATTTTATTAACACAGTACTATGACACGTATTCTACGTTCTCTGCTATTATTTGTATTTATAGGGCTGTCCGGCTCCGCTTTTGGGCAGGAAATTGCCGGAAAGGTGTTAGATGATAAAAAAGAGCCGCTTCCGAGCGCGATCGTCCAGGTATATTCTGGTGGTATCCTCAAGGGTGGCGCAGCTACCGATTACGATGGTAATTACGTGATCAAACCGCTTGATCCGGGCTACTATAACGTATTAGTGCTGTATACGGGATATGACTCGTTGATGATCACCGCTGTGATCGTATCTCCGGGTAACAGAACCACGGAAAATTTCACGATGGCTAAGCCTAAAGGAAAGGAGTTACCATCGGTAAAAATAACTGCGTATAAGAAACCACTTGTGGACCAGGATAAGCCTGCGTCGCATATCATGACAAAGGACGACATCGCGGTAATACCAACAAATGAAGTTACTGACCTTGTAGCTACTACACCAGGTGCATACCAGTCCCAGCGCGGCGCACAGTTGAACCTCGGCGGTGGACGTACATCAGGTACCCAGTATATTGTGGATGGTGTGATGGTACAAGGAACTGTAGGTCTTAACATGTCGCAAGGTTCTGTGGACCAGCTGGAAGTTATTTCTTCAGGTATCCCTGCAAATTACGGTGATGTATCAGGCGGTATCGTAAACATTACAACAAGAGGCGCTGCTCCGAAGTTCACCGGGGAGATACATGCACAGCATTCTATTGACGGTTATAACAATAACCTTATCAACTTTTCGATCGCAGGCCCTATATACAAGAAAAGAATACCCGGTGACAGTGTTCATAAAAAGCCTGTACTCGGATATTCTCTGAGCGGCG
>CAIJNJ010000418.1 GCA_903821975.1 uncultured Bacteroidota bacterium | reverse complement strand
GGGTCATTACCATACTCGAAAAAATTTTCACCCATACCACTATAAGCACCACCATATATGTTGATGCGGTCTTTCCATAATCTTGATTGCAACGTAACACCAATATCCCTGCGAGAGAAAAGATCACCGCCGTATAAATTAGCATGACTGAACATTGGCGTACCCCATACCTCGTTCAGAGAACCCTGCGAGTAAGGTAATTTATCATACCCGAATTTTATATGCAGGAATGGAAATCCTGTATACTGCAGGTACCCCGCCTTAATACCGGGGTTAGCAGGATTATTCGTGTTTTTCGTAGCCGCAGCAACTGCAAGATCAACAACACTTATATGAAACTCATAAGTGAATTTGCTGGCTGTTTTGCCCAGGAAGTCAAGGTCTGCGTCCTTTACATCAAATCCATTATGGCTCAGATCACTTATTCCTGACTTCAGGAAGCGGTCTTCGTAATAGAAGGATATCCTGCCACCAACCTGCAATGTGTTGTTGTCGGATGCAAGTGTAAACATGCTGGCGCCACTGTTCTGAAACTCAGAAAACTGCGCGAAAGACACATTTGTTATTGCAACAGCCGCGGCAAATAGTAATAATTTTTTCATTGTAGTGTTTTAATTGTTGGTAAATTTTTAAAAAAGTATAATCGCTGTAAATCGTCAGAGGTAACACTTACATTTCCGTTTGCATCAAAGGCAAGCCCTTCGGGGTTAAGCACGTTTATTTTATACCATTCTTTTACTTCGTAAGTATTGGGGTCGCATTTAAAGATGGTTTCATCCAGGTTGCTGAGCAAGTACATATCGCCATTATACCAACGTGCGCCGGACATATCGCGCGCACTATGAAAACGATACCTGTTTATCTCGTGAAAATCATCACTATACTCAATGATAACCACCGGCTGCTGTGATACCAGCACGAAACATTTTTTGGTAGCATTATATGTGATGGACTCAAAAGCCTTATTCGCGGCACCCCCCCAGGTAACCTGGTAGGTTTTTACAAGAGAAAGATCAGTCTTCCTGTATTTATATATTTTTCTTGGTGTCTCGTCGGATACATAAACAAAGCTGTCGGTCACCTCCACGCCTTCAAAATCAAGCCCTTCTTCCTCTGCTTTACGAATAATATTCCCTTCCAGGTCGCACTCAAACAACTTACCATGGTCACTGACAATAAAGCAATGACCGCTGTCTTTGTCATATACAATATCTGATGGCTCAGGTATATTTTTCAGGGATCTGTAATGATCAAATTTGAATTTACAATGCGGTGCATCCTTTAATCTTGTGGATAAAAGAACAGGCGAAATAAAAAAAACACAAAGTATAAGTGCGCGCATTACAGGGGCTTGCCATAAAGGCAAGAATAATCGTGCGAAAGTCTATCCGCAATGTTATCAGAACATTACGGGAAGGTTAATTATCAGCTAATAATGAAGATTTAATGCACAACCTTTCCTTAACCTTGCGGTAATATTCCCGTAACATTAGAGGTATTTCTTTGCAAAAAACATCGAAATGAAAAACAATATACTTGCCGTTCTGTTATGCCTCAGCGCTATGTTTGGTTTTAATACAAAGAGCAATGCACAAACCCTTATCCATTACTGGCATTTTAATAACTATAGCCAGGGAGCAATGTATACCCCAACAATCAACGGTATCGTTGCCGATTATACTGACCTCTCGGGTTCTAATGCCAACATTCTTTATAAAGCAAACACCGGGACAAACCCAACCACTTACATAGACTCACTGCAGCCTGTAGCGTCTGATTACGACACCGTGAACGCTCGTATGGGCCAGCCAGCCGGTGGTGCTATCAGGGCACGCAACCCCAGTGACAGCATGAAACTGTATTTCTATATACCAACAACTCATTTCAAGAATATAGTATTGAAATACGGAACTGAGCTGTCGAGCCTTACACATGGTATGCTGCACCAGGATTTTGATTACAGCACAGATGGCGGTACTAGCTGGAAGACAAGCGGCCTGTCTGAAACAACTGATGCCGCAGATACTATCTTCAAATTGGTTACTGTTTCTTTCAGCGATACAACTGCCAATAATAACGCGAACCTGGTTTTCCGTATTACATTTTCAGGAAACGACACTGGCACATCCGGCAACAACAGGTTTGACAATGTAACTGTAGAAGGTGACACTATTACATCAACAACAGGTGTAGCTACGATCGTTTCTTCAGAAGCCGGATATACACTATACCCTAACCCGGCAACCAACAGCCTGGAAATAAATGCAATTGCAGATGGCGACAAAACTATTATGATCACTAATGAGATAGGAAGGAATGTATATACGGGCGCTGCCAGCAGCAGGCATTTTTATATCAATACTTCGGCTTTCGCTACCGGCAACTACTTTATCAGTATCCGGGAGAATAACACGGGAGCGGTAAACACCTTGAAGTTCGTGAAACAATAAATTCTCATACTAAGTACTTTAAAGAAAGCCCCTTTCGGGGCTTTTTCTTTTGCACATAAAAAAAGAAGACACATTTTCACGTGCCTTCCTTCTTTATAATCACACACAAATGAAAAAACTTAGTTCCATAGTGAAAGGAAAATATTGCTCAATTGTATTGTAATAGTATTATTATTAAAAGTGTGCCAAGGGGCCTTTAAGGTGTCCCACACCTTAAAGGTGTGGGACACCTGTAGCATTTTGTAGAAAAAGGTACACACCCTACCTCTTCATACCGGGATATTTCATATGAAGGCCTTTCAGCATTTTTTGCAGTGTCTTGGCTACTAAGTATGATTTATACCAGTTCTGATCTGCCGGAACGATGTGCCAGGGAATCTTGTTGCATTGTTTGAAGACATCTTCATAACACTCCATGTATTTATTCCACAACTTCGACTCTTTAAAATCCTCGGCATTATATTTCCACATTTTCTGTGGGTCCTGCAGCCGCTCATCCAGGCGTTTTAGCTGTTCTTTATGAGAAATATGAAGGTAGAACTTGAGGACATGGGTGTCATTATGTTCTGTAAGCAATTTTTCAAAATCATTGATCGCTTTCATCCTTTTCAGTGCGGTTTCATCATCTATATCACCGTGTACACGGGTTATGAGCACATCTTCGTAGTGCGAGCGGTTGAAAATGTGGATCATCCCCTTGGCCGGCACCCGCTGGTGCACCCGCCACAAGAAATCATGAGCCAACTCCTCTTTTACCGGTTCCTTAAAAGACGCCACATTTACCCCCTGTGGGTTCATACTCGTAAATACATCCCGGGTAAGGCCATCCTTGCCGCTGGCATCCATACCCTGTATTACGATGAGTATGCTGTGCTTGCCCTCTGCATATAAGAGATTCTGAAGCTTGTCGAGGTCTTTAAGGATATCTTCAAGCTCTTCCTTCTTCTTATTCTTATCTGCGTTTTTAGGCGCGTCGGTAGAAATCTTTTTTAGTTTCATAAGCAACCTGAAATTTAATAGCTCAAATCCCAACGAATTTACGGATTCATCTGCCTGTACGCTTTAATAAATATTGCACCAAGGTTTTTATATGGCGGTACGTAGTCGTCATATTGTTCCAGCAGGTCTTTCTTGTCCAGGAAATACTCGTCAAGACTGCGCCACATCTTTATCCAGTTCACATCAGCGCCATCGAGCAGCATCGAATTCAGCGACCTTATAATTGGCTCATTAATGGCCATAACACCTGTTTGCTTGGATGATACGATATGTGCGTTGGGCGAGTGGTCGAGCACAATAGATAAGTTATGGTAGCCGCCACATGAGCCCAATATCACTATGCGCACCTGCTTATTGAGCTTAGACAAGGTAAACGGCAGGTGGTAGCTGTGCCCCCTGTGAATCATGACTGTGGGGTGTATATTGTGCACATCAAGGTATTTGATAAGGCTGTCAGTTGCTTCTTCATCCTGCGGCTCTTTCAACGGTCGGTTTGCATATATCTCTATCTTTTTCCCTTCTACGGACGAAATCACCGTCCAGAAAGAATCAAGGGTTATTTTCCATTTGGGATCGTTCTTAAAGTCATCGAGGTAGCTATCGTACGATTTTTGTCCGTCCTCATCGCCAAAGAAGAATACCTGCTGGTATACTTTGCCAGAATCATCCGTAAGGTCCCTGAAAGGTACTTTGTTTATAGGCGGAAGGTGCAACCTTGAAGATGCAATATATGCACCCGTATCATTGCCGGATATTTTATTACCTTCAAAAAGCATAGCCAGCAGGCTATATACAACCATCCCTTTGCGGCTTTCGAGCTTATAAGATATCTCGTAGTTCCTTCTCACCTTCTGCTGCAAAAATGCTGAGAGTGCCGAATCCTTGATGCTGCCGAACGCAT
>CAIJNJ010000417.1 GCA_903821975.1 uncultured Bacteroidota bacterium | reverse complement strand
GTGCAACCAGCATTATCAACAGTAAGGCTTACTGTATAAGTACCTGCGGCATTCCAATGAACTGTTTGTGGGCCGGGGAACCCTGTTCCCGGTGTTGCTATACCGCCACCAAAATCCCATGTGTATGTGGTGCCTGCAGGTGCTATGCCCGTATAGGTGATCGTAACGTTGACATGGCTGCTCGTAACATGCGTGGATTCCACAAATGATGCGGTAGGGGTCGTAATGGGAACGATAGTGTTCAATGTGAATGAGTTGCCATCGCCGCATGCATTTACCGGTGTTACGGTAATGGTGCCTGTGCCTGTGCCGATTGTAGCACTTAGCGTTGCTGTCGAACTTGTGCCACCCCAACCTGTGCCTGATACAGCCCATATGTAACTGGTTGCCCCGGTAACCGCAGGTGTCGTGAATATGCCTGTGCTGTTGGTGCAAAGCGGTGAGGTTGTAGCCGTAATATTTGTTGCATCATCGGGTACAGTAGTTGGTGTTACGACCATGGTATCCGGAGTACCTGCTCCGCAGTCATTATAGCCGGTCACGATAAGTGTGCCCGTACCGGAGCCCACTACCGGAGTAATTGAAGATGTGCTGCTGGAGCCGGACCAGCCAGTTCCCAGTACGGTCCATGAATAAGATGTAGGGCCGCCGGTGGCTGTCGTTGTAAATACATCGGTGGTAGCACCCACGCATAATGGTGATGGTGCGGAGATCACTTCTGCCGGTATTGCCGAAGGAGTAATGGTGAATGTATAAACAGAACCTGCGCCACAGGTGTCATTCCCTGAAACCGATACTACTCCAATGCCTGCGCCTGCAGTGATATTTATAGAATCGGTTGTGGTGCTAATGGTACTTGTATATCCCGCTCCGGAAACTGACCAGTTATAAGAAGTAGCGCCCGTAGCAGGTGTGATAGAATACCATGCTGATGACCCTGTGCATTGCACGGTTGGTATAATAGCCGGTGCAGGAGCTGCGAATGATGGGCAGCCTGTGAACATGCCGGTGCCGCCGCCGGAGAGATTGGTCATAAGCATATGTGCTAAGTAAGTAGTGCCTACTGTGCTGAAAGACCAATGTGATGTACTTGCCGTAGTGCTGTATGTATATGCCTCAAAACTGGAAGCAGTAGAACCCGTAAAGCCGCCGATAGGGTTCGGGTCAACAGGCGTATTTGCTTTATAGAATATGTAGTTGGAAAGCGGGGCAGCGCCGGGCACGCTTCCGTCTACATCGGTCGTATCTGCCTGCAGGAAGGGGAACATTACTTCAACCGCGGTTGAAGGTGTTGAGGTGGATATCAGTTTCCAATAACGGCGCATACCATAATAGCGGCCACTTAGGCCGGTAGTACCGACCGGGAATGAAGTGATGGTATCACCGGTGCCGGTTCCATAACGGGCTATTGTGTTGGCGGTTACCGAGAAACCTGTTGTATTAAGGTCTCCTATAGTATTTCCGTTCTTCTTTACCATCAGTACAAGGGTATCATCTGTCTGGTCGGCAGTATTGTTGTCTTTCCAGTAGTAGGTAATTCCGCTGGTCATGTCTGTGCATTCCCTGTTTGCTGTAATGGTTCTGTTAACAGCGGATAGCGCTACCGTGGGTGTATATACTGCGCCACACGACGAAGAGAAGTGATGGGCAAGATAATACCGGATGGTATCTCCCGGTTGCTGCCCGAAGCCATTGCTGAAGTTGATACCAACACTTGTAAGGTGGCAATAACTCATGATCGTCCCGCCTCCCGGAGGGTCGGCAGGTATAGGTATAGCACAAGAGCCTTCAATTGTATAGCAACCATCAATAGCCGTAGTGCCGGTGCCCGGAGGGTTCCAGCAACATCTGTGTGTATGTGGCGAGCCTATTACATGTCCCATTTCATGGGTGATCACTTCTACATCCCAGCTAAACGTAGGGAAGTTGGTAACACCGCTGTTATCCATATCGCAGAATGCATAAGATCCGAATGAGTCGGGTGCATAATATGTCTGGCACATAGCTTGAAGCCAGGCTATACCACCAAGTGCGCCATAGCCTCCGCTTAAGCAGGTCGAAGCAAGGATTGCAAGGTCACAACCATGCAATACATTGCCAGTTGTATAACCAAACATATCCAGGAACAATACCGAGTTTGCAGACGTGATGCCGTGCCATGCATCAGTAGTATTATCTACCTGTACATACTTTAAAACGATAAGAATGCCTTCATTTCTGTATAGAGTAGCCTGGTTATTGAATAAAGCAGTGAGATAGTTGGTAACATTAGTAACGCTGGAGCCCTTGGTAATGTATAACGCATAGTCGCCTACTTCAAACACGCGCACCTCTGTGCAATTATTGTAAATGCTATCGCCAACAACAGTTGTTGTTCTTTGATCGCTTTTTGCCTGGTGCATTACCGGAAGCTTATCTGTAGCGCATTGTGGCCCCTGGCCTTTTATTTTCAGATCGTTATCGTTGTACAGAATGTAGTGTTGATTATAGTTGTAGTATTTGCCGACCATTACATTGGGTACCACGTTGAAATTGCCAACACCCGGGATAGAGAAGACGCCATACACCTCGTTGTTGAAGAAAGAAAACGAAGCCACAGAGCCGGGTATACCATGCACCACGCCGCTGTAATGCAGGCCCGGGGTATAATCGTAAAGGCTGTCACCGTTTGCGCCGTGAACGTGTACTTCGAAATCGTTGCTGACAAATTTGTATTGAGCAAGATCTATTGTGTATGTGTTGCCGTCATAGCCCGGTATTACGAGGCTTATGGCGGTGCTGTTTTTCTGGATCAGGGCACTTACTTGCGTGTAGTCGATGGTGAGTGGTTGTGCATTTTCTACTTTCTGCAGTATCGCTGTTTTGTCGAAAGTATTATCCGGCTGCCAAATGTTACTTACCTGCACGAAGGTGTTTGTTTCCTGTACTTTTTGTATGAAAGTCTCGATAGGAGTGTGGCTGTTTTGTGCAAATGTGTTTGTAAGCGAAAGACTGCAAATGAGCAGCAATATATATCTGAGTAGATTGCTTGTTTTCATTTTTATGTTTTTATTATTGATTTAAGCTGTAACCCGGTATAGCCGGTGTTATAGCGATACACAGATCCCATTAAGTTAAAATGATGATTTACCACCTTATAGGTGAGCAGTAATCATTCGGTAAGAGACGAGAAATTAAGCCTGGGGAGGCGGAGTGTCTATAGCCAGGGTCATGGCAACCGGATATTCGATAAGATCGCCTGTAACAGGCAACGCCGAAGCATAAACCCCGTAAGGGATATTTATACCTTCAGACAAACATTTAACATCGTTTGGATTAAAACTATGCTTGGCCGATATGTGATGGCCATTATAAGAGCAGTATGAATCGTTTGGTGATGAAAAATAATCGTTGATTATACTCACCAGCGCTTCTTCTTTCTCGTCGTGCAAAACGGAAATGACAACAGTATCGTTCACTAAGTGATAAGAGGCAATATCGTACAGGCGTCCCTGGTACCAAACTTCACTTTTCTGTTTGTCAAATGACGCAAGGGGTATTTTGATCTTTTCGAGCGCTGCATCCTTTTTCTCCGATAATGTAGCATGCGCTTGCAATTTCACACTTAACTCAGAGCAACTGAGAAAGGCATGATAAAAGAACGACCCCGCACTAAGCGTGAGCAGCAAACAAATACTGATTAATATGGAGAGTTTTCGCCTCAAAGAGAGCTTGGTTAAAAATAAAACCGGCTAAAATTACACAATATTTTATTTGTGAGTACCTGTCTGAATACATTTATTTTATAAATATCGAAAGGGAATATACTTTTTATTGTCAAGATAGCAATAGTATAAAATAATTAGGCGGGTTTAGGAAAAATCTATATATTTTTACAATGCTGATTTAACGTAAGTGCTTCTGTTACAGTTGCGTTACGATTTTTTTCTACAACCGTTTTTAAAATATAGACAAATGAAAAAGTTACTACTTTTTTGCGGCTGCATATTGTTTGGCGTGCACCTATCGGCGCAAACTAATGTTGCAGGCAGCAAAACCAAAGTTAAACTGGATGACGTAATCGCATCCTACAAAAAGACCCATCCCGGCTATGGTATGAAGACCGGGATAATGAAAACCATATTGCCCGGTCTGCTGAGGGAGGATAAAGAAAAGGATTCTCAATTCGACCGCTGGCTATGGTATTGGAAGCAGCACACAGATGTGAACGGCTACCTTGTATCTCCTGCAAAGACTTGGGAGGAATTACAAAAAATGCAGGCGCAGCAGAAGGGCCACGGCACACAAAGAACCACATCGGGTGTATCTCCGGCGTGGGTTTTCGAAGGCCCTGATTCTTCAGAAGCAGATGGCGAGGGTGTAGGGCGTATCAATCTTGTCTCTTTTCATCCTACCGATGTAAATACGTATTGGATAGGCAGCGCCGGTGGCGGAGCCTGGAAGACCACCAACAACGGCCTTAGCTGGACATGTATGACCGACCAGTTGCCGGACCTTGGTGTTGGTGGCATCGTATTCAATCCGCTTAACCCTAATACTGTGTACCTGCTCACGGGCGATAGGGACGCAGGCGACTATTACAGTATCGGTGTACTGAAGTCTTACGATGGCGGTACCACATGGAATGCAACAGGCATGACGTGGACTGCGGATCAGTATAACCTTGCAAATTCCATGGTGATCAATCCACTGGATACCAATTCTCTTATACTCGCCACATCGGCAGGTATGTACAGGTCTTATGATGGAGGGGCAACCTTCACGCTGACCAACTCGGCAGATTTTAAACAGGTGCTCTATCGTCCTAATGATACCCTTATTGTTTATGCTACAAGTTACATGACCTATTACCCTGTGTTAACAAATGCGCAGATATGGCGCTCTCCGGATGGTGGTACAACATGGACACAGAAAACAAGCCTTACTACAACTGACCGTTTGACGCTTGCTGTTACACCTGCGGCACCTAATATGGTTCTTGCAGTTGGCTCGGCATATGATGCATCAGGTACTAATTCAGACGGATTGGACGGGATATATAAGTCGTCGGATACCGGTAACAACTACACGGAAATATACGCGACAAATGTTTCAGGTGGTTCGTGTTCGGGTGATCTTTTGACATGGGATGTGACCGGAGCCGGCTGCGGCGGACAGGGATGGTATACATTACCGCTGGCGATAAGCCTTACAGATTCAAACAAAGTATTTACCGGGGGGGTAAACACATGGGGATCGTCAGATGGTGGTGTAACATGGACCTTGGTGAACGAAGAATCTCCGGATGCGCCGGGTGTGGCAGTGATACATGCCGATAAGCACTGGATGGCATTCAATCCATTGATCCCCGGCAGATTTTTTGAAACTAACGATGGTGGTATATACTGGTCAGACAATCCTACTGCGACAGGTGTATGGAATAACATAACGAACCGGATGGGTATTGAAGAAATATACAGGACATCGGTTACCAATATAGCCAGCTTCGCAATAACAGGTGCGCAGGATGTGGGTACGAAGATTGTAAAAGCTGCAGGCATATATAAAGAAGCAGACGGTGGCGATGGTATGAACTGCCTGCTTGATTATGCAGACAGTACAGTTGCTTACGGTTCATCTGAATATGGGTATATAGATATTTTGACGCCTACAGCACCCATTCCTATTTATACGGCTAATGATATTTCAGGTAATATATCAGGCGGCAGTATTGAAGGTACAGGCGGCTGGGTTACTCCATTCGTTTTAGAACCCACTTGTCATACCTGTATCCTTGCCGGTTACGACCGTGTGTACAAAAGCACTGACGAGGGAAATAGCTGGGTTGCACTCTCCACAACGTCGTTAACTTCAGGAGACCTTTCAAGAGTAGTAACCACTGTTGCAGATTCTGCCACTATTTATGCAACCGATGATGCATATGACCAGTCCATTTATTATACACATAATGGCGGCACAACGTGGACTGCACTTACTGCACCTTATTCCGGGTCGCTGTATATTTCCGATATCAAAGTAGACCCGCGTGATAAGAACCACATTTGGATAACTTATTCAGGATATGGCAGCCCGCAGGTAGCAGAGTGGACACCCACAGGAGGCTGGCACCAGATCAATGCAGGTCTGCCTGATGTTCCGGTAAGTTGTTTTGCAATAGACTACATCAGCCGCGATATTTATGTAGGTACAGAGATCGGTGTATTTTACCGCGACAGTACAATGACTACATGGGCGCCCTATTCTACAGGTATGCCAAGTGTTATGGTCGTTGACCTTGAGATCAATTATAACACCAACGAGCTTTGGGCTGCTACCTATGGCCGCAGCTTATGGAAATCACCCAAGCATACAACAACGGTGTCGCCGCTGGCAACAGCATCCATTGTGCCGTTTGTAGCAGATGGCATTACCATTAGCCCGAATCCGAACCATGGCAATTTCACCGTAACGGTGAAGAACATCGCGAACAAACCGGTAACAATGCGCTTAACAGATAACAGCGGAAAAACAGTTTGGCAGGGTAACGGCACTGTTAAAGACAGCAGGCTGGAAGTAAACGCCACAGAGCTGGTAGCCGGTATTTATGTTTTTGAGATTGTTTCGGGGAATGCTGTTGAAGGCAAACAGAAGGTAGTTATTTATTAACAACAATAATGTTCTATAAAAAAGTGGCGGCTCATATGAGGCCGCCACTTTTTTATGCTTGCTGATTATCGGTTTTGTGAATACGTGATCAGCCTTATTGTTTCTTTTGTAAGTGGTTTGATCAGGTAATGAACTACATTTTTATTAGCCTTAGCCTTTTCAATATCTCTCTTATCAACAGAGGAGGAAAGAATATAAATTTTTACACGCTGCTTGATCGACGGGTCCAGTTCATCAAAGCGGTCCAGGAACTCCCAGCCATTCATTACGGGCATATTAATATCAAGAAAGAGTACCGCAGTTTCATTGTCCGGTTTCGAATATTCTTTAACGATGTGGGAGAAACCTTCCACGGGGCTAAGAAATGTTTTGATGTCTGCGCCCTTGTCTATTTTTTCAAGAGTTACAGTAAAGATCTTATTATTAAATTCATCATCATCGATCACAATGAAACGGGTAGAAACATTCATAAACTATATGTTAGACTGTTGTTAATGTGGTTTGGATCAAAAACAACTGAAATTTACTTCATTTATCTGATTTTTCAACGTTTTTGGGCAATATTTAATTTCAAATTCATACAAATCACCCTGTTACTCACTAGGCAATAACCCATATATTTATTATCTAAAGTTACAAATTTTGCGCATCAGAAAGGTTATTTTTGCTGTAAAATATACCTGATGACGCTTGCCAGCCAGATAAAACATGCCGCCGAAGACGTTTTAAAGCTACTTTACCCGGATGTTACCATAGATATTTCCATGATCTCGGTAAATCAGACCAAACCTGAATTTACTGGCGATTATACCATAGTGTTATTCCCGTTCATTAAGTTATTGAGGCAGAAACCTGATATTATTGGAAAACAGCTGGGTGACGCCCTTTTAGAAAAAACAGACTTATTTGCTTCTTACCAGATAGTGAGCGGCTTTCTGAATATGACCGTGAGGGATAGTTACTGGGTGTCATTCTTACTAAATCACTTTACCGATACCCGTTATGGGGAAAAGTGCAAAGCAGACCGGAGAGTGATGGTGGAATATTCATCCCCCAATACGAATAAGCCACTGCACTTCGGCCACCTGAGGAATAATTTTCTCGGGGCAGCAATGTCTGAGATATTAAGGGCAACGGGTAACCAGGTGGTAAAAGCCAATCTTATCAACGACCGTGGAATTCATATTTGTAAATCGATGATCGCCTGGATGAAATATGCAGATGATGCAACCCCGGAAACAACCGGTATAAAAGGCGACCATCTTGTAGGCGACTATTATGTGAAATTCAATGACGTATATAAGCAGGAAATTGCTTTGCTTATTTATAGCGGTATGGACGAAAAAACAGCCGAGAAGGAAGCCCCGATAATGCTGGATGCCCAGGACCTGCTCCGTAAATGGGAGGCCGGAGATAAAGATGTGCGGACGTTATGGCAAATGATGAACGGATGGGTATATAAGGGATTTGACGAAAGTTATAAACGCCTGGGTATTTCATTTGATAAGCTGTATTATGAAAGTGACACCTACTTGTTGGGTAAAAAAATAGTGGAGGACGGTCTGCGTAAAGGTGTGTTGTTTAAGAAAGATGATGGTTCGGTATGGGTAGACCTGAGGGAAGATGGCCTTGATGAAAAATTACTGCTCCGTGGTGATGGCACCTCCGTATACATGACACAGGATCTCGGTACGGCAAAGCTGAAGTATGATGAATACAAGCTGGACCAGTCTGTATACGTAATAGCTGATGAGCAGAATTACCATATTCAGGTATTGAAGCTCATTATGAAGAAACTTGGTGAGCCGTGTGCTGATGGGATATACCACCTGTCGTATGGGATGGTGGAACTGCCTACCGGGAAAATGAAAAGCCGTGAGGGTACAGTAGTGGATGCCGATGATATGGTGAGCGAGATGATAAACCTTGCCAAGGAGCAAACGGAAGAAAGCGGGAAGACAGAAGGTTTTGGAGTAGAAGAATTAGCGAAGCTATATGAAACAATAGGTCTGGGCGCATTAAAGTTCTACCTGCTCCGTGTAGACCCTAAGAAAAAAATGATCTTTGATCCGAAAGAGTCTATTGATCTGCATGGCTATACCGCGACATTCATACAATATGCGCATGCACGTATATGCTCCATACTCAGAAAAGAAAATGTGCCGTTAGCGCCAGATTGTACAAAGTTCCAGTCGTTTATACAAACCTCTGAATTACTGTCGCTGGAAAAGAAGATTATCCTTGCGCTGGAAGAGTACCCGCTCATACTTTCAGATGCCGCCGCCGAGTTTAACCCCTCATCGGTTTGTAATTATTCATTCCAGCTTGCGCAGTTATTCAATACTTTTTATGATGCGCACAGCATATCAAAAGCAGAGAGCGAAGAGAAAAAGCAATTACGCATCATCATTATTATAATGACCGCGTCTGTATTGCGCCATGCTATGAACCTGATGGGAATAAGACTGCCGGAGAAAATGTAGTTCCGCTATACCAGTACTTCTCTTTTCTTGCGTTTGATCACTTTCTTTAATAGATGGTGCTCTACAGCTTTTTCTATTGGTTTTAGTGTAAAGATGATCACCATCTTTGCACCAATAGAAAGCAAAAAATTATCTTCCGGCAGCTTGTGCAGTACAAAATCGAGGAACACATCTTCAATTATAAACAAGGCGATCGCAATGATCAACGTTAATGCCTTTGCTTTCCTGTTTACCTTGCTTAAGGTAAGCTCATCAATCGTTTCCTGGAGCTCAATGTTTTTATGTTCTATCTCCTCTTTTTGCTTTTTAATGATCACATTTTCTTTCATGGTTTGCTCTGCCTCGAAAACGAGCTGCAGGTTTTTTATCTTCTTTGCATTGTCTTCCGTTTCTACTTCTTCACGTATTTTATGAAACAATTTATAGTGGTGCAGGCTTTTTTCTGTTTGATTTATCTGTTCATAAACTTCAGATAACAGCCGGTGTATCTCATATATCTTGGGCTTTACTTTAAGCTGTTCGGCAAGTTTCATGGCCTTATCCAGCATAGCAATGGCCTCATCATTCTTTGATTGGGATATGTATAATTCTGCCAACCGCATGCAGTTTGTTATTTCACCACCGATAAAATGATTCGTCTCCCGGATATCCATCGCCTCCTTATGTAACTGTTCTGCTTTTGCGATATTCCCTGTTTCAGAATAATAAAGGCCAAGTTCCGTTTTGAACATGGCGATATGCATCGGACTATTTATCTTTTCGGAAATGGCCATTCCTTGTTCGAGGTATTCTTTTGCAACGCTATTATTCTTTTGCATGAGGTTGGCTTTTCCTAACCCCTGGCACGCGTTCATTACCCACATATCGTTGTGCATGTTTCCTGCAAGCTCCAGGGTATCCTGCAAAACAGGCAAGGCCTCGCCGGGGTTTTTCATTTCCACATAGATACTGCCTATCTGGTAAATACAGACCAATATAGTATGCGTGTATTGCTTCTTTTTTTTCAGTTGCCGGTAGGCTGCCCATAGCTCTTTCAGTGCAAGGTCAATATTGCCCATCGTCCGGTAAGTGCCGCTTATTGTAGCAGAACATACCGCGACGTCGTCTGGTTCATTTAGTTCCAGAAAGAGTTTTTTTGCTTTTGTGGCGCAGCTCAGCGTTGTCTCATAATCTTCATTAAAGTAGGCACTGTGACCAAGCATATAAGTTGCATAGGCAAATTTGAATGGGTGCTGCGTTTTATGGCCTTCGGCCCACTTGTAAAAGCCTGTTACAACTTCGTTTTTCTCGTTTTTTGACAGTAGCGGATATAATCCAAAGATGGTTTGGAAATGGTTCCCAACTTCATTTGGAGGGCAACCTTTAATGGTTTCGATAAGTTGGTTTACTTTTTCGGGATTAGTCATAAAATAATATTTACCTGCACAGGTAGCAAGATAATTATTTTATGTAACCTATTTATTATCCATGGCTCTTTATCTCCCCATCCGCCATTTCTATTATGCGGTCTGATTTTTTAGCGAAGTCCTCATCGTGGGTTACAGTGATTATGGTTTGCCCGAATTCTTTTGTGAGTTTTTGAAAGAGATCAAAAACAATACCCGTATTTTTTGAGTCGAGGTTGCCTGTGGGTTCATCGCCCATTATTATGGTAGGATCATTTATCAGTGCGCGTGCTATGGCCACACGCTGCTGCTGGCCCCCGGATAATTTGTTGGCTTTCTTTAATGCCTGGTCTTCCACACCAAACATTTTTAGTTTTTCATAAGCTCGCGCTTCTACTTCTTTGGTCGAAAGTTTGCCAAGACGCAACGCAGGTATCATTACATTCTTCAGGCAGGTGAAGTCAGGCAGCAGGTAGTGAAACTGGAATACAAACCCTATAGACTCATTTCGGATGCGGGCAAGTTCATTCAGGGTTTTACCGGTTACAGTTGTTCCGGCTATTTCTAATGATCCTTCATAATCAGTGTCCATTGTAGAGAGCACATAGAGCAGGGTAGACTTGCCACATCCGGATTTTCCGACAATGGAAACAAATTCCCCTTTCTTCACTTCTATCGATATATTTTTCAATACCTGCAGGTTCACCGCATCGTGAAAGACTTTATTAATGCCCGTTGATTTTAATGCTATATCTGCCATTATCCGCGAATTATAGTTACAGGGTCCACTTTAGATGCTTTTCTTGCCGGGAAAAAACCTGCGGCAACAGTTGTCAGTATCCCGAAGCAAACTGCTTCTATGTAATGAGGTATATAAAATGACATAGGCAAGTATTTAAGTGTGCCCGCACCAATATAAATACGCGAAACCATGTATGTAATACCAAAACCGCAGGTAATTCCTACAAGGCCGCCCATAATACCAATATAGATAGCCTGCTGTAAAAAGATGCTTGTAACCGCTGGCCCCGAAAAGCCCTGCGCTTTCAGGATGGCGATCTCTTTTATCTTTTCGTAAATGGTCATGTTCAGGATATTATATATCCCGAAGCCGGCTACCAGTAATATTACCCCGATAACTGAGTTCAAAATCACCGCTCTTATTTTGAATGCCGCTTTTAGTTGCTCATTAGCCTGTACCCAGTCCTCGGCTTTGTAGCCGGTTATTGTTTCCAGTTCTTTCGCTACCTGTGGTGCGTTGTTATAATCTTTTATGTTTATTTTGATATCGGTAACATAGCTTCGGTCTTTACCTAGCAGGTTTTGCGCCTGCACTATATTGGCATAAGACTTTGTTTCATCTACCTGCTTTACTGTTGTAGCAAATATGCCTACTACTCTCATAATAGTTGGGCTGCCAGTACCCGCAGTAACGGTAATGTTGTCACCTACATGCAGGCTTAGCTTATCCGCAATTCCCTTGCCTATAAGCAGCCCGTTATTTACCCTGTTCAGGTCGTGAAGGTCGCCGGTTACCATATTGCTTTGTACGTCAAACATTTTGTCCTCTGCATCTATATTCACCCCCGCTACATTGCCGTTGATCTGTACGCTGCCGCTTGTGTATATAACATCGGCGGTAACCTGTGGTGTCACATTTGCCACTTGTGGATTATGCTGTATCTCGCGTATCAATCCATAAGGGTTATTAAGCCCTTGTGTTTGTATCAATTGCTTGGGGTTTGTCAATATTTTTACTGAAGGGTCTTTAAGATAACTTTTGAGCATATGGTTATCCGCCACTTTGTTTTCGCTATACAATCTTATATGAGGTGTAGAGTTAAAAGACATTTTTTCAAAATAGTCATTGGTGCCCTTCATCAATGACTGCATGAATATGAACATAGATATGCCAAACATCACACCCATAGCCGCAATAGCCGTTTGCTTCTTCCTCGCAGAGAGGTAGGTAAGCGCTATTTCTGTATTTACACTTATTTTCATATTCGGTGTGTTTATTTAGGCATGGAGATAGTATTCCCCGAAGTACCGGCATTCTTTTCTTTTACAATTTTATCACTGGTTGTCAGCCCGCTCAGTACTTCTATCCACTCATCAGAAACAATACCTGTCGTAATTGTTGCCGTATCAATTTTTTTATCTTTTTGTACAAGAACTTTATTGCCGTTCATTACATACACATGCGGTATCAGCATAGCATTATCCTTTCTGTTAGTAATAATATTGGCCTGTAATTGTGTGCCAGATATCAATCCCGGCATTTCTTTCAGGAAACGGGCCTCCACTTTATACGACTGTGATGTTTCGTTGAAGTGAGGATATATTTTGCTTACACGCGCTTCATAGGTTTTATTCTTTTCGGTATTTAATTCCACAAGCACCTGTTGCCCAAGCTGCACTTTACTGATGCTGCCCTCATCTACGTCGAGGTTTACTACAATAGAGTCC
>CAIJNJ010000416.1 GCA_903821975.1 uncultured Bacteroidota bacterium | reverse complement strand
CTATATTTTCCACCTGTAATTCTATAGACATCAGACCACTTCGCGGTCAAATAATGAATTTGAAAATCAGATCAACATTCTCCCAATTGGTTACAACAAACTAATGATCGCCAATATGAGGCCCACCAATACAACTATTGGGGCAAGTATCAGCATTATGCCATTCAACGACCTTGTCTTTTCCACCATTGCTCCGGTATTTATTAGTTTAGTAATATTGTTGCAGCACAAAAGTACCGGCTATTTACACCGATCTGCAATCAATGGGGCAAGGGCAGTAATTGTTGTGGCGTATTTTTGATGGCACACATTCAATACAAATAAATATCTTTACAATACAAAGAAAACGATCCAAAAACTCGTCTATACTTCAAAGGAACCCGTGCTTTCGGCTAACGCATAAAACCTAACCCGGTATGCAGCAATTTATACAAAACAAAAGCAGATACTCCTTCATTGCCATAGCACTGCTCACTATAAGTTTCCTGTTTACAAGTAGCCGCGGCTTTGCACAAGGCGTATGGGTGCCGCTTACAAACCCTGCACCGGATATGAATGCGGGCGTGATGCTGCTGCTCTCTGACGGAACAGTGATCGTGAAGACAACATCCGGTAGTGGCTGCTGCGGTAGCGTATGGGATAAACTGACGCCCGACAGCCATGGCAGCTATGTGAACGGTACATGGTCTGTTATCTCCCAAATGGCAGATGACCGGCTTTATTTCTCATCACAGGTACTGAAAAACGGGCAGGTATATGTGGCAGGCGGAGAGTATGGCAGTGGTTACGGCAAGGCGGAGGTGTACAACCCGATCACCGATATATGGACGCCGGTGCCACCCCTGACAAGTGCAGACAGTTTTTTTGATGCCAATTCAGAGATCCTTCCTGATGGAAAAGTGATGCAATCGATTTTACCATACTATACTTCCGGTAACTGGAATTATGTTTATGATCCGGCAAGCAATACATTCAGCGAAGGCCCGCCATGCCTTGCACCACATGATGAATCGACATGGGTGAAACTTGCAGATGGCAGCATACTTTTCGTCTCCGACTATTCTACATTTTCGCAACGTTATATCCCGTCTTTAAATGCATGGGTAGCAGATGCTACTGTGCCGGTGATGCTTTATGACTCTGTTGCTTACGAAACAGGTCCGGCAGTGTTGCTGCCGGATGGCAGGGCATTTTTTATGAGTGGTTCGGGAGTTACCGCTATCTATACCCCTTCAGGCACCACAAGCCCGGGTACATGGGTGCAGGGTCCCACAATGCCCGCAGGCCAAGCAACACCGGACGCGCCTGCAACCATGATGGTGGATGGGAACGTTCTTATCACTACTTCCCTTGCCCCACATGATTCTGATGATTTTCCATCGCCTATGTCTTTCTATGTTTTCGATTATCTCACAGACTCCTTTATTCATATTACTGCACCTGATGGCAACGATACATTCAGCGGGCCAAGCTTTATCTCCCATATGCTGGACCTGCCCGATGGCAGTATACTCTTCTCCAGTGCCGAATCGCAGCAGTACTATGAATACGTACCCGGCGGAACGCCGCTTGCAGCCGGCAAACCAACTATTGATACAATAATAAACATTGATTGTACCACCTATGAAGTTACCGGTAAACTTTTCAACGGTATCACCGAAGGTGCCTGCTATGGCGACGACTGGCAAATGGCGACCAACTACCCTATAATACGTTTTACGGCAGACACAAATGTATATTACGGGCGCACTTACAACTGGAACCGCACGGGTGTTATGACCGGCTCTTTGCCGGACACAGCAATGTTCACCATTCCCGACGGGCTACCCACAGGCAGCTATTCTGTGGAACTGGTTGTAAATGGTAACCCGTCTGCACCGAAGGCCTTCATTACATGCCCCAGGGCAGGTGTCGCATCAAATACCGGAACCGCGCAGGATGGCATACGTGCTTACCCTAACCCGGCAACTACCAGCACAACCGTAGTATTTGATTCAAAATACGGAGGGCAGTTCACTGTCGCATTAATGAACATGATGGGACAGGTAATAACTGAAGAAACAGCAACAGCAAGGCGAGGAAAAAACAATTATTCATTGCACTTTGATGGCATAGCCCGTGGCATATATACCATAGTTGTCTCACAATCTGACAGGTACTATAAAACAAAGATCGTGCTCGAATGATCGCACTGGGTTATTATTACCCCAACTAAGAAAAGATTTAAAACCCAACCCTGCAAACATGTTTCCCTGTCTAATTAATAATTAGTGCAATATTTTTTCGGGCTTAAATCAAATGGATATGAAATACTCAAAAATTACATCCTGCCTGTTCTTTTGTCTATGCTTATTTCCCAATCTTTTATTTGCACAGAACATAAGTATAACACAAGAAGAAACGGGTGGCGCATATCCTGTACGGAGAAATGATGCCACCCATCCATGCATCACGCCACAGGAATATGAAATGATAGAACAGCGTATATCGAAGAACTTAAAGATGCTGCACATTGACAATACAACTCGCAAAACTACTGTGTCTACCACTTTCAGCTGGCCGCTGATGATGACCAATGGCTTGAACGATTGCAGCTATTATTACATCGGTAACTATGTAGACCAGGACCCAACTACAAGCATCAAAGATTATAATTGCGGCTCGGTGACTTACGACGGGCACAGGGGCACAGATATTGGTACGGAACCATACCCATTCTATAAAATGGATAATAGCCAGGTGGCTGTAATTGCTGCAGCGCCGGGAACTATCATAGATAAGTCAGATGGTTTTTTTGACAGGAATTGTGCAATGAATACCGATACGGCAAATTATATCATTGTCCAGCACGCCGATGGTTCGTGCGCATTATACTGGCACATGAAAAAATTCTCACTCACTTCTAAGGTTGTCGGGCAAACGGTTTCAACGGGAGAATTCCTGGGCATCGTGGGCAGTTCAGGGGATGCTACCGGGCCGCATCTTCAT
>CAIJNJ010000415.1 GCA_903821975.1 uncultured Bacteroidota bacterium | reverse complement strand
TCCGGTCTGAATTCATTCATGAATACAAATAATAATTAAAGATATTGTAAATCATAGAAAGAATCAGGTTATTGTATTTAGATTACACTCAACGCAAATTGTTGCAGTATCCATAGCCGCGCAAGTTTGCAGCGCGGGGATCCGCAGCTAACTGCAATTCACTTTTCCTTTTCTTGTATTGATCCTCAAAATTATCTGTATCTTGATTTTTCTTTTATTAATACCTATAATCAATTTATGAAGCATAAACTAATACTTGCAATACTTTCAATATCCTTGTTATCGTTTGCACCCGCAAATGACACCGCAGAATTCAACTATCCTAAAAACAGCAATGCGGCATTATTGATCACTGCCGATTTTAAGAAAATAGATAAAGAATGGCGTGGTACCGATTATTATTATAGCAGCCAGACAAAAGACGGCATATTATTTTCCGTACTGTTTTATAAACTGGAAGCTGATGAGGTGAAAAGCCTTGTAGATATGCCTGCAAAAATGATGAATGGGCCCGAAGCAAGCCCGGCTTACGCACTCACCTACTTTGCCACATATTCTAATACCAAAGACCTGGAAACAAACGACCAAAAATGGGGCAGCCCTTCCGATGATTTCATGTTCCGGCAGGCGGATATCAAAGTATTCCAGGGCAAGGAAGTAAACCAGAAGAGCATGTACGCTTATGCCATGTTTGGTAAAGACCTCTTTGTAAACATCCATTTGTCCACGCCTGACGATGCCCCACTTCTAAAGTGTGGCATATCTGGTTTTGGAGAATCAATCTCAATCCTGAAAATTCTCAAATTCTGAACTCCTGATTCGGTAGGGTGTTAATGGGCAATCTGGAAAATATTAATATTGGCACCAGTAAAGGGTTTCATCGGGTTTTATTCACAAAACTTATCCGCAAATGAATAAATAGAACGTACTTTTATCTCTTCAATCGTATCGTATGAGAACAAAGCTGATAGTCATTTTTATCCTTTTATTTTCCACAACATCTTATGCGCAGCAATCCGGCACATGGGCTAAATGGCAATGGCTAATAGGTGAGTGGCATGGAGAAGGCACGGGAAAACCCGGACAGGGGACCGGAACATTTTCTTTTAAGCCGGACCTGGATGCAAAGATATTGATGCGGAAAAGTCACTCCGAATATCCGGCCACGGCCGGCAAACCTGCCATTATCCACGATGACCTTATGATCGTTTATCCCGACTATTCCGGGGTACCTTCAAAGGCTATATATTTTGACAACGAAGGTCATACTATAAATTACTCGATCGCGTATGCCGATAACACCATAATAATGACAAGCGAAAAGATCCCTGATGTGCCCACATTCCGGCTCACCTATACCCTGCTTGAAAGTGAAACAGTAAATACAAAATTTGAAATGTCACGGGATGGCACCACCTTTATGACCTATGTAGAAGGAAAAAGCAAGAAAAATAAGTAGGCCCGATGTACGCCCTCCAAAGAGTGGCACATCTGCTTATAGGGAACTCATTTCAACCCAAAAAAACACTCAAATTCCACAACAATATCACATTTTCTTATGATAACATTCATTAAGCCATTGAGCTATTAAGCCATTGAGCCATTACCTTTGTGTTCCAAAATTGAATTATGGGCAAAGTCGCCATCAATATAGCCACCGGCAGCATACAAAAAGAAGAGATCATCGTAGGCATCGACCTCGGTACTACCAACAGCCTTATCGCTATTGTGAGAGGTGATACCCACGAACCTATTGCACTAAAAGAAATAGATGGCCTCACATTGGTGCCCTCCATTGTTCATTTCGATGAATATGGGAATGTCACGGTCGGTAATCCTGCCAAAGAACTTTTGGTCACCCAGCCCGAGCGCACCATATACTCGGTAAAGCGCCTCATGGGTAAATCTTACAATGATGTTAGCCACGATGCCGGCTTTTTTGCCTACAATATTATTGACGATAATACCGATGCGCTTGTAAAGATCCAGGTTGGCCAGAAATTTTATTCCCCTATCGAGCTGTCATCTTATATATTAAAGGAACTAAAGAAAAGGGCCGAGCATATTTTAAAGACCACCATCAGCAAAGCTGTGATCACCGTACCTGCATACTTCAATGATGCACAGCGACAGGCCACGCGCGATGCGGGCAGGCTCGCGGGGCTCGATGTGTTGCGTATTATCAATGAACCCACTGCGGCTAGTCTTGCTTACGGGCTTGGCGCAAAAAAGGGCGAAGAAAAAACGATCGCCGTATACGATCTCGGTGGCGGCACATTCGATATATCTATACTTACCATCAGCAACGGCATTTTCGAAGTGCTGTCTACGCACGGCGATACATACCTCGGCGGCGATGACATGGACAATCTGCTGGTACGCTATTGGCAGGAAGATGGTGGTGAAGGGAGTTCAGATCTTGGTTTCGGCAGCTCACTCGATAAGTCACTCATGCAGCAACTCAGGGTTACTGCTGAGAAGGCAAAAAAACATCTCAGCACTAATGATGTTTTTGAAGGGGAGATAAATGGCAAACAGGTGCACATCACAAAGCAGGAGTTCAATGACCTAGTACAGCCGCTTATAGACCGCACCATTACCGCATGCACCAGCGCACTGAAAGATGCCGGCCTTACCACTGCCCAGATAGATGCGGTTGTTATGGTGGGCGGCTCTACCCGCGTGCCGTTGGTAAAAGAAAGTGTACGAAAGTTCTTTGGCCGGGATGTGCATGATGAGCTTAACCCCGATGAGGTAGTGGCCCTCGGTGCCGCTGTGCAGGCAGACATACTTGCGGGCAACAATACAGAAATGCTGCTGCTCGATGTTACACCGCTTTGACTCGGCATAGAAACGATGGGTGGCCTTATGGATGTGCTCATACCGCGCAATTCCAAGATACCAAACAAGGCAAGCAGGCAAT
>CAIJNJ010000414.1 GCA_903821975.1 uncultured Bacteroidota bacterium | reverse complement strand
ACGTACTGCACACCGCGCATATAGGCGGCGCAAGAGATCCACTGACCATGGAATACGGCCTTACCAACCACTGGGGTATAGGCCTGAATATGGGCGGCGATATATATAGTGTAGACCCTTCCAAATTTTACGACTTTCAGACCATGACCAATAAGGTAAAAGCAATAACCAGCGAACTGACCTTAGATGCTAACTACCATTTTTTTGTAAACCGCCACTGGGACCTTTCTACTGTTGCATCCCTGGGCTTCTCTTCTGTTTCTTTTAAAGGAAATGACGGCGATCTTCATTATCAATACAATGCCGGCGGCCTGCTGGTGCGCACCGGGGCCAAGGCGAAGTATTATATAACCAAACGCTTTGGAGTAATGGGTATGCTCAGCGCATTTGCCACCCAATGCGGCACTGATGGTGTAAAAGGGAACACTGTAGGAAACAATTACACTACAAACATCACAGGCCGCGCCCTCGAATTCGGGCTTTGCTACCGGATATTAAGGTAGTCCTTATTATGGCAGAAAAAAAGAACCGAAAGACACGGAGATCACCAAGGACGAATGAATATACGGTACACAACAAAGTAAAGATCGTTCGTGGCGGCGCTGACTATTTCCGCTACATAGAAGAAATTGCCGACGGGGCCAAATACGCCATACACTTACAGACCTACATCTTTGACGATGATGAAACGGGCAACCGTGTTGCCGCAGCACTGATGCGTGCCGCGAAGAGAGGAGTATCAGTGCATATGCTGATAGATGGTTATGCTTCTCAAAAACTCTCTGCATCATTCATAACAAACCTAAAGGATGCAGGTATACATTTTGCCTTTTTCAGGCCACTGGTTCTAAGCAATTTCTTTTACCTAGGGCGCCGGCTGCACCATAAGGTCATCGTCGCAGATTCAAGCGTGTGCATGGTGGCCGGTATAAATATCAGTAACCGGTATAACGATATCGGCAACTCGAAGGCATGGCTTGACTGGGCCATATATGTAAAGGGTGATGCCGCAAAACAACTGAACGATATCTGCGTACATATATGGAACAGGTCTGCACTGCGCAAAAAATGTGAAACCGGCACCTACCCCATACAGCCTGTTGATGGTGAATGTATGGTGCGGATACGAAGAAATGACTGGGTGTTCCAGCACACACAAATAACAAAAAGCTACCGCGAATTATTTAACAGCGCCCACGATCATGTGATACTGATGACCAGCTATTTCTGGCCGCCGCAGAAATTACTGAAACGCATGGCAGCGGCCACACGCAGGGGCGTAAACATACAGTTGATACTTACGGCAAAAGCAGATGTACCATTTGCCAAATATTCAGAACGCTACCTGTATGCATGGTTGTTTCGCAACAGTATAGAAGTGTACGAGTATGAAAAGAACATACTGCACGGCAAGCTGGCCATGCGCGACAATGAATGGATAACTGCAGGCTCTTATAATGTAAATAACATCAGCGCTTTTGCCAGTGTGGAGCTGAACCTGGATATAAGGAATGAGGCGATCGCTACGGAAATGAATGATAAATTGGCCGCGATCATAACCGATGACTGCCGGCAGATAACACAAGCAGAGTTTGCCACGACAAACAATATCCTAAAACGGTTT
>CAIJNJ010000413.1 GCA_903821975.1 uncultured Bacteroidota bacterium | reverse complement strand
CGCATTTGAATTCCTGGCCAGGATATCGCCATTTAATTTCGAAGTGATCTTTGTTACAGCGTATGACGAATATGCCGTAAGGGCCTTCCGCCTCAACGCAATAGATTATATACTGAAGCCGATCAGCTAATTCAATTCATGTTCATCAATACTAAATTTTCCGATCATCTTTTCGTTCTTTTCGGTTGTTACTGTTACAGTTTTTCCTTTGTTTGCACATACAATAGCATACATCTCATTATTTTTCATTTATTTAAATTTAATCAGGGACAAATCGCCCACTAATATAATATAAGATATTATCTGTATTATGCACTCGCGTAAAGCAATTTCAGGATTACCAATGTCCCATCGGCAAGCAATGGGACATCGAATGGGACATTCAGAAAATTAAATACGGCTAAAACCCTTGCCAATACTAACTTACATGAAAAACCTTAATCAGAGTTATCCACATAAAAGTTTTCAGTGTGTGGGACATTACCTTAAAAAGAGTTTAATAGCGATCTAAACTTGAGCACATGATCGCGCCTTAAGGCTGTCGTAGAATTACAGACTACAGCCAAATTGAAACAACGAAGCTAAAACCTTATACCAATGACCAATACCCGCAACTATAGGCAGAATTCCAGCGCCACCCAGTCCGATCGTGCGCTACGTTACAGCGTATAGCGTCTTTCTGCATGCGGAGCAGTTTGCAGAAAGTGGGCTTTTCTTTGGTTCGTTTCTTTTGCCCACCAAAAGAAATGAACACTCGCGGCGGTCACTCGCGCAGTGCACTCGCGTACCGCATTCGCACACAGCATTTTCACATTGCCAAATTGCCGAATTCCCCCATTAAATCCCTACCTTTGCCCGCCTGCAAAATTCGGGCAGGCACCCTCTAATTTATATATGCAAAACATTCGCAATTTCTGTATCATCGCCCATATAGACCACGGTAAAAGTACCCTGGCCGACCGCCTTCTGGAGTTTACCAAAACCATATCCAGCAGGGATATGCAGGCGCAGGTACTCGATGATATGGACCTGGAACGTGAAAAGGGCATTACCATTAAGAGCCACGCCATACAGATAGACTATGTGTGGAAGGGCGAGAAGTATGTACTGAACCTGATAGATACCCCCGGCCATGTGGACTTCAGCTACGAGGTGAGCCGCGCACTGGCGGCCTGCGAGGGCGCGCTGCTGCTGGTAGATGCCAGCCAGGGCATACAGGCACAAACTATAAGCAATCTATACCTGGCGCTGGAAAATGACCTGGAGATCATTCCGGTCATCAACAAGATAGACATGGACGGCGCCATGATACCCGAGGTGACCGACCAGATAGTAGACCTGATAGGCTGCAAACCCGAAGATATAATACTGGCAAGCGGCAAAAGCGGCATAGGCATTGAAGAGATACTGGCTGCCATAATAGACCGGATACCGGCACCAAAGGGCGACCCTGATGCGCCGCTGCAGGCCGTGATATTCGACAGTGTGTTCAACTCTTTCCGCGGTATCATCGCCTACTTCCGCGTGTTTAACGGTACTATACGCAAAAACGACAAGATCAAATTCATACATACCGACGCAGACTATACCGCCGATGAGGTGGGCATCATGAAGCTGACACTTACGCCTAAAAACGAGGTGAGCGTGGGCAATGTGGGCTACATCATTACGGGTATAAAGAATGCCAAGGATGTGAAGGTGGGCGATACCATCACCACCATAGCCAACCCCACTACCGATGTGGTGCGCGGCTTCCAGGATGTGAAGCCGATGGTGTTTGCCGGTATCTTCCCGGTGGAAACAGACGACTTTGAAGACCTGAGGGACTGCATGGAAAAACTGCAGCTCAATGACGCTTCACTCACCTTTGAGCCGGAAACATCGCAGGCGCTGGGCTTCGGCTTCCGCTGCGGCTTCCTGGGCATGCTGCACATGGAGATCATACAGGAGCGGCTGGAAAGGGAGTTTAACCAGACGGTGATCACCACTGTGCCCAACGTGAGCTTTCATGCCTATACGGTGCGCGACAAGGACAAGATGATCGTGGTGAACAACCCGAGCGAGATGCCGCCGCCAAACCATATAGAGCGCATAGAAGAGCCCTTCATCCGCGCGCAGATCATTACCCTGCCGGACTATATAGGCAACATCATGAGCCTGTGCCTGGGCAAGCGTGGCATACTCATCAACCAGCACTATCTTACACCCACACGCGTGGAGCTGATATTTGAAATGCCGCTCACCGAGATCGTGTTCGACTTCTACGACAAACTGAAATCATGCACACGCGGCTACGCCTCATTTGACTACAACCCGCTGGACTACCGCGAAAGCGATATAGCCAAGATGGACATACTGCTGAATGGTGATAATGTGGATGCGCTCAGCGCCCTCATACACCGCAGCCGCGCCCAGGACTTTGGCCGCAAGCTGTGCTCCAAGCTGAAGGACCTCTTACCGAAACAACAATTCGTAATAGCCATACAGGCCGCCATAGGCGCCAAGATCATAGCCCGCGAAACCATATCGGCCATGCGCAAGGATGTGACCGCGAAATGCTACGGTGGCGACATAAGCCGTAAACGCAAGCTGCTGGAAAAACAGAAAGAGGGTAAGAAGCGCATGCGCCAGATAGGCAGCGTAGATGTGCCGCAGGAAGCTTTCTTAGCGGTGTTGAAGCTGGATTAAAAGGGAATTAGGAATTGGGGATTTGTAATTGGAATTGATATCTTTTTGAGATCAACTAATAATAATTGGCTATCAACAGTATTAAAAAGCAAATTTGAAATATTCCTGGTGAGCCCCGTCGAACCATGACAGATGAGTTAGTTACTTTGCTTAATAGCATTTTTGAAAACGGTTCATTATAAACGGCTGTTATGAATCCAGGGGTAAGATCAGTGAAGGTTTTGAAAAATTTCGAGCTGGAACTTGAATTTGACAATAGAGAACATGGCATTTTCCCATGGAACCCTATCTTGATTACCCTGTTTACCAACCACTGAAAGATCATACGCTTTTCAAAGAAGCAAAAGCTACAATGGGGTTTGTTTCCTGGAACAAAGATATAGACATGTCACCCGACACTTTATACCTTGAAAGTAAGATGATCGCCTGATAACAAGTACTTCATGGGTTATTTGAATTTTCCCGGGGCCATTTTACAGTTTTGTTTTTGGTACCCATCCCATCACTTTTATGGAATACCTTTTCTACCAGGTCTATTACCAAAGACATGAAAAACGCGAATATCAATAGCACAATAACCATAACACCATCATCGGTTTATAAGTTCCACAGGACTTATACCAATTAGACTTGTAAATTACCCCATGTTATTTATTTTGGCTAAAGCCGAGAATGATGGTGTTTTCATTACCCCGGCCTGAAGGCCTGGGCAACTACAGCAGTTTTCTAAAGTGCGTTTTACAAGTCTAATTGGTATTATATATGTATACACAAGTAGCGTGCCAGTAGTTGCAATGCCGGTTAAAACATCCCCCTAACCCCTTCGCATTCGCACAAAACCTGCGCGGCAAGGGGGAGTTGCCCTCAAGTATATAAAGGCCAAAGATTCAGGGTGCATATCCGCATAGTGCGCTTCGTGATAAAAAAACAAAAACGCCCCGTTTCGGGGGCGTTCTTTATTCTGGTTTACTAATGCAATTGGTTATCCGGCAAGGCCCTTTCCATGGCATGCCTTGTACTTCTTACCGCTGCCACATGGGCAAGGGTCATTGCGGCCTATCTTCGGCCCGGCCTGTACGGGTGCGCGCTTTACGGGTGCGGCATCGGGAGTCTCGGTGTAGTAGTCCTCTTCGTCTGCTGCATAGTCTGTGCCCCTTGCGTCTATCTCCGCTTTGTTCACGCGCATCTTGCTCTATTGATTACGTGGTGACAAAGATTCCTCGTTGGGCATTCGAAAAACTTCCGGGATCGACGCCAGTGCTCGGAACGCGAATGCAGTCGGTGGGCGAAGTCATGG
>CAIJNJ010000412.1 GCA_903821975.1 uncultured Bacteroidota bacterium | reverse complement strand
TAGCATAAGTAATCTCTCAATTACTTCTTCTTATTGATACTTTAAGAGAAGTCTTTACCAGCTTTGAACTTCGGCACTTTACGAGCCTTGATTTTAATTGTAGTAGAATTAATCATAAGAGCGGCATTTGATATTTGTCAAGTAATCAAGTCTATGTGTTTAATCTGACTAAAAACAATACCTTGTGCTTATGGCGTCATTAGTCTATCTCAACACTGCATCTTGTGGACTCATAGCTCCAGCATCATTGTATGCAGGCAACAAACTTTACGCAGATTTTGCACATAGTAGCTCCAGATATTCCGAACTATGGGCGCAACAGGATGAAGGACGCATCAGGCAGGTAGTAGCTGACTTTATTTGGGCGCCTGTAAAAAACGCAGCATTGATACCAAATTTCTCATGGGCTATGAATGGAATAGTGCAGTCGTTGAAAGGCTCTGAGCGAATATTATTGTATCGAAATGATTTCCCATCTCTGTTGCAGCCATTCACTATCAACAACTTTCCCATTATATGGGTGGATGCACCTGATGGCTTTAATATTGACATACAACAAGTGAAAGACGCTATAAGAAACAAGTTAGTAGATATTGTAGCTTTAAGTCATGTTCAATGGAGTACAGGGTACATGCTTGATTTAAAAGAGATTGGCGACTTATGTAAGGAACATAGTGTTTTGTTTTTTGTTGATGCTACGCAATCGCTTGGAGCAAACCTGATCAATCTTGAGGAATTGAATATTGATATCCTCGCCGCCAGTTGCTATAAATGGATGAATGCGGGCTTCGGAACGGGGGTACTTTATGTTGGTGATAATTTTCTATCTCAGTATCCACCAGTTATCGGTGGGTTTCATAGCGATAAAGTGCGAATTCCGGATGTATCTGTTCCTACCGCTGCCAGTTACGAACCAGGCTCCCCAAATATGTATGGACTGTTGTTGCTGGAAGCAGCGATTACTGCGAAAAATAAAATTGGGATGGCAAACATCCAGAACCATAATTATGGACTGACGCAATTACTGCTTAAAGGCATAATAAACCTGCCAGTAAAAATACTCGGAGACCATAGCATGAGCAATAGGTGCTCTATTTTAATGCTACATGATGAAAACGATCTTGGAAGATGGATAGAAAATCACAACTTCATTATCACCCTCCGGAATGGAATGTTGAGAGTTAGTTTACATTTTCATAACACCGAAGAAGATGTCATTGCATTTATAGATTGTCTTAGTGCAAAAATTTCAGGGAACTAAATTGTCCCATAACTATTCCTCGAACTATACCGCCGCACCTTGCCGCCAGCCATGCTGACATTCAAGAATCTGCCAGCCCATACAGCATTAGTTACCGGATTGCCCACAGATATAGGACAGCGCAATGATCGAACCTTTTGAAGCAAAAATTCAAGCTGATATATGAGTGTTATTCTTTTGAAAAGTAAGTTCAGAATGCTACCCAAAGTTACACAGTCAAATCTGTCACCTTCCCACTGGTCTTAATTTTGTTCTGTACATTCTTAGCCTCATTAGTCCTTTGCATAAACAATAGTAAATTTTATTGGACCCAAATTTTATTATTTGTCACTCCATGTAGAAATTTAAAAGGAAACGTAAACAAATACTAAGGATAAATTATGGCATTATAATATTTTGGTATTTGACTGCCGTGACTAAAAAATGGTAAATTAAAATTGTATTTTATAAATGAAATTTGGGAATAAACCAAGTTGATAAGTGGTCATGATCGTCCTGCTGCCATTGTCATAAGCCTGAGAGAATACGTTCTGGTGATTCGTTACATTTTGGAGGTCCAGTGAAAATGATTGTGATAGTTTTCTGTTCTTGCTATTTAGCACAAAACCAGCTTTAATATCCATCCTGAAATAACTGTTATAGCGACTGGAATAAGCGTATGTTTCACCTTTCAGTATGGTATTTCCAAGTTGTTGTGACGCTTGCAAATCAATAGGGGTATAATACCGTCCACCTGCATTGGTTATTTTAATGTCTGTTGATATTTTATTCCTTTTTGCTTTTCCTACATTAAATTCTTTGCCGCCTAAGATGTTATAAACATATTTCCCGTTAAATGCAGTGTTATGCTCAACCCCATCACTACCTTTATATTTTGATTCATAAACTGAGGATGTGAATAAACCATAGTACCCTTTGCTGAAAAATTTCTCAATAGTTAGTTCTGCGCCATAATTTTTACCTGTGCCGTTATTTTTCAGGTTAGCTTCCAGATCGGGCTTGAAACTGGCCCCTGTGTTCAGCATAGAATAAGAACTAGAAAAAGAGTCAACCGGCACATCGAACAGGTATTGATAGTAAACTTCTGCTTTAATTCTCCAGTCTTTAAGCGGTTGCCAGTCGTAGCCAAGCACCAGGTGATGACTTTTGGTAAACCCGAGGCTTTTATTGCTGCCTGCATATGTACCGCTTTGGTTTTCAATCTG
>CAIJNJ010000411.1 GCA_903821975.1 uncultured Bacteroidota bacterium | reverse complement strand
GGGCTACGTGGTTATTGCAATAGGCGTAAAAGATGTTGGTGCTGTTAAAGTTAGTATGATGTGGCTTATTGTTCTTTACTTCCTCCATACCGTCGGAGAGTTGTGCTTATCACCAATAGGCTTGTCTCTTGTAAATAAACTTGCTCCGGCCCGTTTTGCATCACTACTTATGGGAACATGGTTCCTGGCCAATGCTACCGCGAATAAATTTGCAGGAACATTAAGCTCTTATTACCCTGAAAAAGGGAAAGTAACCAGCTTTGTAGGATATCACATGACTAATATATTCGACTTCTTCGTACTGTTTATTGTCATGTCAGGTGTGGCATCACTTATTTTGTTCATTCTTTCGAAAAAATTATTGAAAATGATGCATGGCATCAAGTAATTGAATTCATTCATATTATTCAAAAAGCGGGAGCCTGTCTCCCGCTTTTTTTATGGGGTAAAAAAAGGGTGAATAGAAAATAAAGTTTATTTTGGTACTCTATTCTATTTTATGGCAGCTACTATCGAAACAAATACACAGACATTAGAAGAGATACAAAATTTTACGGGCAAGTATCCGAAACAACTCTGGTTTCTGTTCCTATCTGAAATGTGGGAGCGTTTTGCATTTTATGGTATGCGCGGCATGCTTACTATTTTCATGGTAGAGCAGCTAAAACTCAATGAGCATGACGCCAACCTGCAGTATGGTGCCACACAGGCATTCGTATATGCTCTGGCATTTGTAGGCGGCCTGTTTGCAGATAAGGTGCTTGGCTTCAGGAAGTCGGTATTCTGGGGCGGCATACTAATGGTCATCGGCAGCTTTACACTGGCATTTTCCCCACACGATCTTTTTTACATAGGCATCAGTATTACCATCGTGGGTACGGGGTTCTTCAAGCCCAATATTTCCACAATGGTAGGCCAGTTATATAAAGCAGGAGACCCGCGGCAGGATGCCGGCTTTGGCTTATTTTATTCCGGCATTAATATCGGCGCGCTGGTAGGTGGCGCTTTATGTATCTATGTTGCCGATGCATTTTCATGGAATATTGCTTTCTCCCTTGCCGGCATTGGTATGACATCCGGACTTATCATTTTCATTTTCACAAAAAGAACATTAGGCCCCATCGGCCTCTCCCCTCTTGCGGGAAAACACCCGGCAAGTAAGATAAGGATGTATGATATCATGGTCTATGTCGGCTCCCTGTTGGTCATTCCGCTGATCCTGTTACTGGTATCCAAATCAGACTATACCGATAAATTCATGTACACCATCGGCCCCGTGGCGCTCGTCTATATTATCTACGAGATATTCCGCTGCCAGGGCGCGAATGAGAAAAAGTCGGGCGGTGCATTATATACCATCATATTATTGCCGCTTGTTGCCGCCGCTATAATGGTATTTTGCTGTAAAGATTATTTACTCGCTCATTTGCACGGTCCCAGCCTATCGGGCATCTCTCCATTCATTTTCGCATACCACACCATCCTGAAATATGCGTTGCTGGTAATAACATTGCTGTATGTTTTTTACGGGGTATTCAAATACTTCAACAGCGTGCAGCAAAAGATCGTTGTCGCACTGGTGTTTATTATCTTTTCCGTGTTCTTCTGGGCATTTTTCGAGCAGGCGGGCGGCTCACTCAGTTTATTTGCACGATACAACCTCAACCATAAAGTGCTTGGGCTAACGGTAGATCCGAACGCGATCAACAATTCTTCCAACTCGCTATTTGTGATCATACTCAGTCCATTCGTTGGCTTGTTATGGCTGTGGCTCAGCAAACGGAAGTTTGAACCAAATACAGTCGTAAAGTTCGGGTTAGGGTTTCTCTTTGTGAGCCTTGCGTTCTATACTTTTTATAACACCCGTTTCTTTGTTGATGCAAAAGGTATGGCGTCATTGAATGTATTCACACTGGCTTACCTTGTGGTTACCTTAGGTGAACTCTGTCTCTCGCCTATCAGCTTGTCTATTATGACCAAATTATCTCCACAACGGCTACACGGTGTAATGATGGGCCTGCTATTCCTTGCCAGCGCATACGGGCAGTATGCTGCAGGTATTTTCGGGGCAGATATGTCTACAACCGTTACAAATGCTTCCCTGCACGATAAACTCATGGCATATACCGATGGGTATAAAGGCCTTTCTGTTTACGCGCTGGTACTTGGCATAGTATTGATCGTCATCTCACCCATGCTCAGGAAGCTGATGCATGAAGTGCATTAAGCGAAGATGATGAATATCATTTCCCCGCTATCCCATTTTACCTACTTTTGCGAGCGTAAAAGCTAATCACTATGGCAGCACACTTCGAAAAGCATTTTAAAGGCTCAGATCTTGTCACCGATATCGTTATCGGTATGAGCGACGGGCTTACCGTGCCTTTCGCACTTGCAGCCGGGCTCAGTGGCGCCGTACATGATACGCATATCATTGTTATAGCTGGCCTTGCTGAGGTTGCTGCTGGGTCTATCGCTATGGGCCTGGGCGGTTACCTTGCGGGGAAAACCGAAATAGACCATTATAACTCCGAGGTGAAACGTGAAGTATATGAAGTGGAAAATATGCCCGACAAGGAAAAAGAAGAGGTAAGGGAAATTTTCGCGAGCATGGGTATCAGCGAGGCTACACAACACGAAATTGTGGAAGAAATGTCCAAAGACAAGGAGAAATGGGTGGACTTTATGATGCGCTATGAGCTTGGGCTCGAAAAGCCCGACGCAAAAAGAGCACGCAACAGCGCTTTGAATATAGGCGTTTCTTATATAGTAGGTGGTATGGTGCCTCTTTCACCATACTTCTTCACCCACCTACCATCCGATGGCCTTAAATGGTCTGCGGTTATTACAGTAATTTGTCTATTTATTTTCGGCTTTTTTAAAGCAAAGGCAACCGGGCAAAATCCTTTAGGGGGTGCTATCCGTGTAATGCTTATTGGTTCGGTGGCTGCAGCAACAGCTTTTTTTATTGCACACCTGTTTAATAACTGAGTTTTTTTAAATTACCACAATTCCGGGTTCATCGATAAAACATATAAATTATTTCATCGTACATTTTGTATATTAGTTAACGTCCAAATAAGTCTTTGCCATGCTATCAGGCCAAATAAATATTCAGGGGCTGACCACAGAGCAGGTTGAGGCTGCAAGAAAACAATTTGGCTATAACAGACTATATTATAAAAAAGAAAAAGGAATCTTGATCGCTATAAAAAGCATAGCTAAAGAGCCGATGATTCTTTTACTTCTGGCTGCATCTTTTGCTTATTTTTTAAGTGGCAGTATAGAAGATGGTATTTTCCTTGTCGCGACAGTAGTCCTTGTATCCACTATATCCTTGTACCAGGCCTCCAG
>CAIJNJ010000410.1 GCA_903821975.1 uncultured Bacteroidota bacterium | reverse complement strand
TTGCTGGGAACCCCTACGGATATGAAAAATAAAGGCGCCACACAGGAATTGCATTACGCATATCAAAACAGCGTATTGAGGCTATTTTTCAGAAACCATGTTTTGGTGGATTTTACGTTGCTCTCGCAACCGGGCAAGTGACCATTTAGTATCAATAGTCTATCGTAACCTGTATACCCCTGTCTATAAGACCTTCTGCCTGCGGGCGCAGTTCATCAAAACTTCCTTTTTTCACGCCGCATTTACCCCTGTGATGTACGATAAGTGCGCATTGTTCTGCCTGCAACGGCTCATGCCCGCATATATCCACTAACGACGATATCACCCAATCAAACGTATTGACATCATCATTCCAAACAATGAGATTATGCATCTCATCTTCTATCACATCCGTTTCGTCCCTTTCCTGCGTTTTCCACTGAATACCCGACGCACCCAAAAAGTTATTTTCGGGTATACCGGAGAATTTGTCCATTTCACTGTTCATATTGCAAAAATAAGAAAGAAGTTTTAAAAAACAGGGCCGCAAAGAGGCTGAAAATCAAATTAATGATGAGCCTGCTACCAAAATTGTTGATTTATATCAAGTAGAGGCAAAATTTGCGTCTCTACAGCGCAACAATAGATATCTCATGTAAACAATCAACTTATCAACCTATCAACTTGTCCTCGCCCGCCGTAGCTTTTTCAGCGAAGGAGGGACTTAACTCATGATACTGCATGAGCAAAAAGAACAGAAGTACAAACACACCTATCTGTACCTCGAAAACAGGCTCTATCATCAGTTGAAGGAAGACAATAAGCCAGACCATAAAGAAATAAAAGCTCTGCCTGTTTCGCTTTAGCGACGCGAGTGGCATAAAGAACCATATCACGAACACTAACATCGCAGGCACCCCGCAACCCACGGCCACCGTAAGAAATTGGTTATGCGGTATCAACCGCGCAGCTGGCGGGACTTCAGGGTACCTGCGGGCATAACCTCTGTCCATATTGCTCTGTATATCACCCGTACCAACACCCACCATCGGGTATTGTTTGATCAGATCGAAAGCAATGATATATGAATACAGGCGATTATTGTCACCGAACCTACCCGACTGGTCACCATGTTTCAGCATAAAGACTGTGTATTCTATATAGTTTATCCTTTCACGGAAAGTAGGTACGAAGGTATTTGCCAGGAAAAAGGTTACCGGAAGGGCTATAATAATAATGACGCCAATGATACTCTTTTTTGAAAACAACATATAAAATCCCAAGCCTATAACAAAAACGTAGAGTGACACCAACCCGCTTTTTACGGCCAGTATATGCAGGTAAGTTACCAGTATTGCAATTGAGACACCTATAAACCATTTTACCGGTCGACCCTGCAAAAAAGGCCATGCATAAACGCTCCATACAATGAAAAGTGACATCGCAAGGCTGGCCCTTATATGGTCGCGCCGCGGCAATGTGGGCAATACATTTGACACCCGGTACTCATGTATATAATATGCCTGCTCCCGGATAAGGAATGAAACACTATAGAACGCAGCGCCCAAAAACATGATGGCGAGGAGTACCGTAATAAATTGTTTTTGCCGTGCAGAAAAAGGCGGCAGGAAATAAAAAGCCAGTGGCAACAATAGGAAAGCCAGTTTCGTTTGCAGCCGTGTCTCCCAGTTACCTTTATCCTCGCTCCAAAAATAAGTAAGGGCATATATGGCCACCCATGCCACACCCAGCAGCCACCATTTATCGCGGAACCAGTTGCGCGGGTTCACATCACGTATGGCATTGACCCCGAAAAGGAATGTAAAAATGGACAAAAGCGCTGGCGGGAAGAAAAAACCGATCATGATCCCGAATATGCAGAATATTGCAATATTGGATTTGTCTAACATCTTATTATTTAGAAAACTACTTTTGCTCACAGGTTTGTTGCTGGTAGAATTAACGGACAAAAACGAAATTTAGTGCAAAGCAATATAAAACAACTTCATGAACAAGTGAAAGCGGGTGATTTTCTTGCCCTCGCAAGGAGTATTACCATTGTAGAGAACGAGCTGGATGGTTACCGTTCACTGCTGCTGCACCTGCATGAGAGCCACCATGCCCGCGTAGTGGGCGTTACAGGGCCACCCGGTGCAGGTAAGAGCACCATTGTAAATGCATTACTGCACCACTGGCTAAAAGAAAATAAAAAAATTGCGGTGATCGCTGTAGATCCGTCCTCACCTTTCAATTATGGTGCCTTGCTCGGCGACCGTATCCGGATGAGTGAGTATTATACTAATCCAAACATATTTATCCGCTCACTGGCCACAAGAGGTGCGCTGGGCGGACTTAGCGCCAAGATCATTGAGATCACGGACGTGGTAAAAGAAGCCCCGTTCGATCTTATACTGGTAGAGACCGTAGGTGTGGGACAAAGCGAAGTGGAGATAGCCGGGCTTGCCGATTGTACGATCGTAGCACTGGTACCCGAGGCCGGCGATGAAGTGCAGACATTGAAAGCCGGCATCATGGAGATAGCCAACATCTTCGTGGTAAATAAAGCAGACCGTGACGATGCGGAAGGGCTGTACCGCAACCTGCGTATACTAGCGCATGAAAAAGGCAATGGTACCGGGGAAATACCTGTCATTAAAACCATTGCCACAGAAAATAAAGGGATAGACGAACTCGCAGAGGAGATCATTATATTTTTAGGCACCCAGAAAGATCTGCCTGAAAAGCGCCTGCACCTGATGACCGAGAAAAGCTGGCAACTGATACAGGCCCAGCGCATGAAGAACATAGATCATAATAAACTGAAGCAGGAGCTTGCGGTTGCTATTAAGAAAGATGATTTTAATTTGTACGCATTCACAAATGATTTTTTGATGAATAGTCAAATAAAAGAATAATAAACCCGTTAAAATACTAATGATCCACCTCTTACTCATATACTACATAGCGGCCATCATCCTGTCGGCGGCCATCAGTATTTACTCTATCCGAAAGCTGTTGTTCATTACCCGCAAGCGTAAATTATACGACATACCTGATGACATACGCAAGATACATGGCGCCGAAATACCTACACTGGGCGGCATAGGCATCTTCATTGGCTATGTCATCGTTGCTGCATTCTTCTGGCCGCGTGCACATTACTTTATGCCCTTTATTTTAGCATCTACTGTTATCCTGTTCTTTACCGGTATCTATGACGATATCATGAACATGCGACCATCTAAAAAACTGGTTGCGCAACTTATAGCCTCATTCATCACCATTTACTTTGCCGACATCAGGATAGAATCTTTAGGCGGTCTTTTCGGTACAGGTGCGTGGATACCCTACTGGCCGGGGCTAATACTGACAACGCTCGGCTGCACATTCTTTATCAATGTTTTCAACTTTATAGATGGCATTGATGGCCTTGCCGGTGTGCTCGCATCCCTCTACCTTGGCATACTTGGATGTGTGTTTGCCCGAACAGGGCACCAGGCAATAGCTGGCATATCTTTTGCACTTGTGGGTGCCACACTCGGGCTGCTGTATTACAATATTTCTCCGGCAAAAATTTATATGGGTGATACCGGCTCCATGTTTCTCGGTTTCACGATCTTCATTTTTTCCGTGCTCCTGCTCAACGGCTACAATGAAACCCCTTACTTCTCCGTGTACTTTCATAGCCCGCAAAATGCTTTGATCTTTATTGTTGCTATGCTGTTCCTGCCCATATTTGATGCTATAAGGGTATTTATTCTCCGCGCGTCAAGAGGCACATCCCCACTTAAGGCCGACCGTACGCACCTGCATTACTACCTGCTGGATGCAGGGTTTACACATACACAATCAGTACTGGTTATTGTGGGCACGAACTTACTTATCATTATCCTCGCCTACCTGTTACAGGAATGGAACCCATACCTGAACCTGTTCAGCATCACCATGCTGGCATCGCTGGTGTTGCTTATCATTTACGTGCTGAGACAGAAAAATTTAGCAAAACAAAAAGGAGCCCTGTAGGTAGTCTTACTATACTTACGACTTACGACTACTTTATCTTATACACCCCACCCTCATATGTAGATAAGAAGATGTGCTTGTTCTCGTAATAAAGCTCGTGGCCGTCTTTATCGTGTACAGGCTTAATATCGAACTGGGTGAATGGCGCGGGGATGTTCTCACTGTATTTTTCACTGAAATGTGTGCCATATTTCTTCAGCAGGTTAGCGTACCAGAACATGGTCTCGTATCCCCTGTATACCGACTCAGATATCTTGCCACTGTAGTTCTCTTTGTACATGCGCTTTACATACTGCCCTACCGTAGTGGCCGGGTCTATGATAAAGGGGGTAGTAATATTTACCGTGATATTTGGGAATGCGCCTTCTTTCCTCAGGTCAGGAATACTTAACCAGGATGGCATGCCGTATATTTCAAAGTGCGTTGTGGGATAAGTACGCGCCAGCTTGTGCAGCAGGCTGTCTGCAAAACCGATATCCAGAATCGAAACGATCATAACATTCGGCCTGTCAGGGATAACAACGAGGTCGAAATTAGCTTTCCTGGGTAACGTGTTGCAGGCAAGGAATTTAAAATGTACTTTATCTGTAGGTGCATCAGTGATGTAGTCGTAAGCATTGTTATCACCTTCCGATCTTGTCTGGTACAGCAACGCCACCTTCTGCCCGGGGAATTTCTTTTCTATATCATCAACTATCCATTCGCAATGCGTTTTCAACGAAGGTTGCATCATGGTGAAGTACGGATTATCGCGCACCCCGGCATCTGATGCCGACATAGTGGAAATGAAATTCACCGATCTCTTTTTTGCATAATCCGCTATCATGGATATATCCTTCGGCAGCACAGCCCCTACGATCAGATCTGTGGAATCGAGTTTGCCCGTGCCGGTCAGTTTCTCCACCGATTCAGAAATTGAAGCCACATCGTGTATGTAAATATCAATGTTGAAGCCTTCTTTTTTAAGGCTGTCGGCAGCTATGCTGATGCCCGCGTAAAAAGCAAGTCCCGGCAATGCCTTTTCGGGTATTTTCTCCTTATAGGTTACGTTGTTACCTTTCACCAGCTCATCAAGGTACAGCGGGGCCAAAACATCTACACGGAAACGTTTTTTAGCATGTGCCGCAGGCTTTTTCGGCGCGGCCTCGGCTGCAACTGCAACCTTTGGAGCAGGCTCATCTTTCTTCGCAGGCTTCTTTTTTGCTACTGTTTTCGCCTTTTTCTCCTGCTTCTTCTGGGTTTTCTTTTCCTTTTTCTTCTTTTTGCGGTCCTGCTTTTCTTTCTTTTTCTGTTCTTTTTTTGAGATCGTCTCGCCCTTTACAGACATCGTCTTAGCCTCGTCGCCTTGCTCTTTATCCTGGTCATGCTTATGCTTGTGCGTATGCCTCTTGGATTTCTTTTTCCAAAACTGCGCATCGGCACTGTCGGCAATACTTGTTGCCAGCAGGGTGAGCATTAAAACAATAACAAGGTTACGTTTCATCATTTTTGTAAAGACTATTCCCACTCAATGGTTGCGGGGGGCTTGGAGCTAATATCGTAAACAACACGGTTTATGCCGCGAACCCTGTTAATAATATCATTGGATATACGTGCCAGCAGGTCGTAAGGCAAATGCGCCCAGTCGGCCGTCATACCATCTACCGATGTTACGGCGCGCAGTGCGCAGGTATATTCATACGTGCGCTCATCGCCCATTACGCCAACGCTCTGCACCGGCAGCAATATTGCACCCGCCTGCCATACCTGCCTGTACATGCCGCTATCGCGCAGGTGCTGTATATATATAGCGTCTGCTTCCTGAAGCATGATCACTTTTTCTTCAGATACCGCGCCGAGTATGCGTATACCAAGGCCGGGGCCGGGGAACGGATGCCTGCCTATGAATATCTCATCGATACCCAGCTCACGGCCCACCTTGCGCACCTCGTCTTTAAATAATGCGCGTAATGGCTCTATCAGAGACAGGTGCATGATCTCCGGCAAGCCACCACATTGTGGTGAGACTTGATGGTAGCCGATGGCCCATGCACAGACATGGATTCTATCACATCAGGGTATATGGTACCCTGCCCTAAAAAGCTTACGTCTTTTAAACGAACCGCCTCTTCATGAAATACATCTATAAACAGGCCGCCTATTATCTTCCTTTTCTTTTCCGGATCTGATACGCCATCGAGCTTATCATAAAAGCGCTTACGTGCATCTATACCTTTAGTATTAAGACCAAGGTGTTTATATCCTTCCAGCACCTGTTCAAACTCGCCTTTGCGCAGCAGGCCGTTATCTACAAATATGCAGTAAAGATTGTCGCCTATGGCTTTGTGTATCAGTGTAGCTGCTACCGTGGAATCTACCCCACCACTCAGCGCCATTACTACCTTTTTATTACCAGCCTGCTCTTTTATGCGTGCCACGGTTTCGTGTATGAATGCTGCCGGTGTCCAGTCCTGGCTGCAGCCGCATACATCCACTATGAAGTTCTTCAGCAGTTGCCTGCCATCCGTACTATGTGTAACCTCGGGATGAAACTGTATCGCATATACTGGGTTCTTTGCAAATGAATCACTTGTTTTAAATGCAGCAACTGGTATACTATCTGTACGTGCTATCAGTTTAAAACCTTGGGGCAGGCGCTTTATGGTATCGCTGTGGCTCATCCATACCTGTGAGCCCTGTGGTATTGTAGCAAAAAACGGATCGTCAGAAATATCCTGCAGGTGCGCACGCCCGTATTCACGGTGTGTAGACTTACCTACTTCCCCACCCGCTTGTTTTGCCAGCAACTGTGCGCCATAACATACGGCCAGTACCGGTAAATGCTCCGCAATAGCCTTAATATCCGGCATCGGTGCATTGGGGTCATTCACAGAGAACGGGCTCCCGGAGAGAATGATACCCTTTAGTGATGCATCATAGGCGATGGCCTTGGTGCAGGGTTGTATCTCGCAATACACATTCAGCTCCCGAATGTTGCGTGCTATTAATTGTGTGTACTGTGATCCGAAATCGAGTATCAGTATTTTATCGTTCATGCAGTTTTTTATGCTTGTGCTGTAGGTGCACCAAAGTTAAATGGCATAGCCGTTGTCTCCTGGTCTTTAATGTTGCCGTATTGTGCTTCAAAACGCTTCACATTATCTATCAGCGCCTTCATCAGCCTCTTGGCATGCTGCGGGGTCATCACTATGCGTGATTTCACTTTAGCCTTAGGTACATTGGGCATCACATTCACAAAATCCACCACAAATTCGGCAAAAGAGTGGGTTATTATGGCCAGGTTAGCATATTCGCCATCAGCCATTTCTTCAGAGAGCTCAATATTCAATTGTTGTTGTTGTTCGGGTATTGGTTGGTCTGCCATAATATGTGTTTTATCAGGCTGCGAATTTAGTTTAAATTGGCTAAAGAGGTGAAGGGATGAACGAGTTAATTGGTCAAAAACCATTTTATGCGATAAAATACTATATAAAATAAGCTACTTATTACCCAATTAACCTATTACCCTGTTAACCAATCACCCATTCAACTTATCTTTGCCGCAATGCCCCGAATTTCCATTATCATAATAGCCCTGCTACTGGTTGCCTCATGCAGGCCGCGTGTGTTTCCGCCAAAGCCATCGGGCTATTTCAGGTTAGATACCCCCGCCAGCCACCAATACCAACTGTTCGACCGGCCCGGGTTCCCGTATACGTTTGAGTATCCGACATATAGTGTTATCCAGCAGGATACCGTTTTCAATAACGGGAAATCTGACAACCGTTACTGGATCAATATCTACTTCAAAGCGATGAACGGGGTAATAAACATCACTTATAAGGACTTCCATACCCATGCCCAGTTCGACTCACTGGTAAGCGGCGCCTACGACCTTTCGTTCTTTCACCACGAAAAGGCGGACTACATGAAGGAAGAAGAATTTCTGAGCCCATCCGGCGCTATTATGCTGTATACCATTGGCGGCAACTCCGCTTCCCGCTACCAGTTTACCGCTACCGACTCTGTAAAGCATTTTATACGCGGTGCGCTGTACTTTGATGTTACTCCCAATGCCGACTCCCTGCTGCCGGCTACAGATTTCCTCAAAGCAGATATAGAACACATACTTTCTA
>CAIJNJ010000409.1 GCA_903821975.1 uncultured Bacteroidota bacterium | reverse complement strand
CATGATCTTCATAGCTAAGAGCGGCCCGCAAGGCCGCTCTTATTATTAGGTGCCGTTTTGTTGAAAACGCCCCAAATGGGGGATGTTTTTTTGTGAAAACTAGCCGTACCTTTACCAACTTTAAAATAAGAAACCACTTAATTGAGAAAGCAATTAGTAAAAATAGTAAGCTGGATAATGCTTTCGGTATTCCTTGTTGGTGTAGCGCCAAAGGAGTATATCCACGACGTACTGTTTCATCACCACGATACGGTTCACCCCGAATATAAGAAAGGTGAGATCGTTATTACCGGCAAGCATATACACTGTGCTTTTCTTGGTTTTGTTTTTGCACCGTATGTCGCTGCCGAAAAACAGTCGCTTTTATTTAAGGAAGAGCCCGTACATGCAGCCAGTTACATTTTACCGGCTTATCATTTCAAATATTCCACCGGCCACAAAATACTTTCTCTACGAGGGCCTCCTGTTACTACCTGTTAATACATTCTGTGCACTGCATTTGTTTCAGATAGCCATGATATTGTACTGATGAACAATCTCATTGGCATAAGTGCATGATCTTGATCATCGGAAAATACAATGATGTTTTCCCGACAGGTAAATAATTTTTCATTTTCAAAAACTAAAATAATGTTCAGGTATATAATCACTCTTCTTTTAGCAATATTTTTAAGTTTCACAGGGCATGCGTTGCCCGTTACCGGTAAGTCGCTTTCCGGTATGGTAAAGGATAGCAAGGGCATCCCGTTACAGGGCGCCATCGTAGAGATCCCGGATCTGAAAGTAGGGGCAGTGGCAGACAGCAATGGCAATTACCTACTGGAGAACCTCCCCAAGGGCAGGTTTATTATAGTGGTGAGCCTTATCAGTTTTTCCAAAACAACAGTCAGCCTCAACATCAACGGCAGTGTCCACCAGGAGTTTGTACTTAACGAAAGTGCCGTGGAGAGCGCCGAGGTAGTAATAACTGGCCAGTCGAAAGCTACGGAGATAAACCGCAGCCCCATACCGGTTGTGGCCATAAACAGTAAATACTTACAGGAGAATATCAGTACTAATATAATAGATGCACTCGTTGAAGTGCCGGGTGTAGCTGCGGTGACTACTGGTCCCAATGTTTCAAAACCCTTTATCAGGGGGCTGGGGTACAACAGGGTACTTACACTATACGATGGCATGCGGCAGGAAGGGCAGCAGTGGGGCGATGAGCATGGCATAGAGGTGGACGAATATGGTATAGACCGTGTGGAGCTTGTGAAAGGCCCGGCAAGTCTTATTTACGGATCAGATGCTTTGGCGGGTGTTGTGAATCTCATCCCCACACCACCGGCGCCTGATGGCAAGATCATTGGCAATGTTACCGGTGAATACCAGAGTAACAATAACCTAATTGGCGGCAGCGGCATGATGTCAGGCAATCAAAATGGTTTTTACTGGCTGGGCAGGATATCGCACAAGCAGGCAACAGATTACCAGGACCCGGTAGATGGCAGGGTATACGCCACCAATTACAATGAGACAGACGCAAACGTAGCACTTGGTCTGAAAAGGAAATGGGGCTATACACATCTCGATCTCAGCGCATTCAACGACCTGCAGGCGATACCCGATGGCAGCCGCGATTCCACAGGACGTTTCACAAAGCAGATCACGGAGATAGACACATTCCGCCCGGCGGTAACCAATGCAGAGTTGAACAGTTATGCAATGCCAACATTGCACCAGCACATACAGCATTACCGTGCGATGTCGTCCAATAATTTTAACTTGTTCAACGGCCTGCTTGCCGTGAACGTTGGCTTTGAGCGCAGTATACGCCAGGAGTTCAGCCATCCCGAATATGGCGATATACCGGGGCTTGATCTGCAGCTCAATTCATACATCTATGATGTGAAATATTATTTTCACAGCATAGCAGGGTGGGAGATATCGGCAGGGGTGAATGGTATGTACCAGGCCAACGATGTAACAAAAGGAACGGAGTTCGTGATCCCATCTTACCGGCAGTTTGATATTGGACCGTTCGCGGTTTTCAAGAAAACGATGGGTAAGCTGGATATCGCAGATGGCGTAAGGTTCGACAGCAGGTCTTTTCATAATGACGCCCTGTATTCAAAGCCTGATCCTGTGACCGGGTTTGATACTTATGTGCCGACCAACACTCCGGGGGCTACGCAGCAGTTTTCTGATTACAGCCATACATTTTCAGGTATGACCTATAGCCTTGGGTTGGCTTACATTTTTTCAAAAGAGTTTGCTTTAAAGGCAAATATTGCGCGTGGCTACCGTGCACCTAATATCGCGGAGATATCTGCCAATGGTGTGCATCCCGGTACGAATATCTACCAGATAGGTAACCAGGACCTAAAGCCGGAGTTCAGTTTGCAGGAAGATATTGGTGCGGAGTTCACATCGCAGCATGTATCCGTAAACCTGTCTGTATTCAACAACAGCATTTCTAATTACATCTATAATCAGAAAGTGGTCACATCGCAGGGGCTGGATTCTGTAATAGTCCCCGGCAACCAGACATTCAGGTATACGGCGTCCAATGCCCGTCTTTATGGCGGCGAGATGAGTATCGATATCCATCCGCATCCGCTGGACTGGTTGCATTTTGAGAACAGCATATCATTGGTATATGCCATCAACGAGGGTGCAAACGGTGTGAAAGTGAACGACAGCGACAGGTACCTGCCATTCATACCCCCCGTACATGGTGTGTCTGAATTGAGGGCAAACTTCAAGCATCCTGCGAAACACTTTCAGAATACATTTTTTAAAGTGCAGGTGGTGGCTTATGCCAAACAGGACCGGGTATATCTGACCAATAATACCGAAACACCTACCCCGGGATATACTTTATTTAATGCAGGAATGGGAAGTGATGTCACCAACCATTCCGGCAAAACGATGTTTAATATATCCGTATTCGGAAATAATATTACTGATGTCGCCTACCAGGATCACCTGAACAGGCTGAAATATTTCGGGCCAAATGGGATATATAATATGGGTCGTAATGTGGGGCTGAAAATTTCCATACCCATT
>CAIJNJ010000408.1 GCA_903821975.1 uncultured Bacteroidota bacterium | reverse complement strand
TTTAAGTTTTTCAATTCTTTAAACTCAGGCTCCTATTTGCAGTAGTTTTTTATACTCTGCCGGCAACTGTTTGCTTATAAAGAAAATAATGAGCAGCCACCTGCTTTGCGATGTGACTTCCGCCATCCGGCCGAATCACCACCCATGTTTTGTGGTCTGCTCATAAAACACATTATGTGAGTTTTAAAGTTGATTGTTGTTGATGATTTACCTGATAAGGTGTTTCATTTTTTATAACTGATAATATTCTTTTTACCATTTTATGGGCCACTTTCACAATCACGTTTTTTATGTTCTTTCCAAAATGTTTACGGTAGTAAGCCTGCATTTCGGGATCTCTGCGGATGGCTACCCAGGCAGCTTCTACCAGATAGCTGCGGATCAGATTCTTACTTCGTGGCGTAATGCCTAACGTGCTTTCTGTACCTCCGCTGCTGCGCATGGCAGGCACCATCCCGATATATGAACTAAACTGTTTCTCGTTATCAAAACGGCGTATATCGCCTAACTCGGCAAGCAATGCCGATGCCAGATAACCGCCAATACCCGGAATACTTTTTAAAAGATAATAATCTTTTTTATGGTGTTGACGGCAATAACTGCGCAGTTCGTTGGCTGATTGCAAATATTCGGTATGCAACATCAATAAAATGCGAACCTTGCTCTGCATACTGTATGCTGCCGGATGATATGCCCACGGAAGTTCCTGAAGCCATTGCAGAAATAATTTGCTCCAGTTGGCATTGTCGTATTCGACCGGAATAGTAACGCCCTGATAAAGCAACATCCCTTTTATCTGTAGTTTTACCTGACGCAGTTGTTTAACAATACTGTTACGATGACGGACAAGACTGCGTAAATGATCCTGATATTCGCTTGGTATATAAATAGCCCGTAACTGACCGGCCTCTAACTGATGGCAAAGATGACGGCAATCTATACGATCCGACTTCTGAAAATGCAGTTTATTGCTTCGGGGAATATCTGCTGCATTTACGATGGTTACATGCCAGCCCTGTTGCTCAAAAAAACGGGCAGCAGAAAAACCGCAGCAGCCCGATTCGTAAGTGATATTTACTTCGTAACCACTAAAATGATTGGTTACATACACCAGAAGTTGTTCCGGTTCCGGGGGCATATTAAATCCCCGATGGTCAAAAAGATCCGTACGGAAATGTACTGACCAACTTTTTTTGTGTATGTCTAAGCCAATGTATAACTTAGGTGTGGCGGTGATTGGCGACTGTAGCATATTAAATGTTTTTAGTGTTAAAAAAATTTAAGGGCAGCCTGATAATAAATTTTTCCGGACTGCAATGCAAAATTATAAAGCCCCGATCACTGCTTTTACATAGTTGCTTTGCGTCAGGCGGGCTGAAGTGCAAAATTCAACGGCAGTTTTTCAATTAAACATTAGTAATAAAACCAGCTTTTGTGCTTCGATTTCCCGCCCGAACGCAAAGCCCCGAAACGTAAGACCGACCGTAATCAAAATCAAAACAACTGAATGAGAACATTAATATTGACAATAACTTTTCTTTTCTCTCTGACCAAAATTTTTGGACAGACCCAAGAACCTAAACTTAAAATATCGCACTTAACAGGCGACTTTTATATTTATACAACTTACAACACTTATGAAGGAAGTCAAATACCTGCAAATGGAATGTATTTACTCACAAATAATGGCGTTGTATTGTTTGACACGCCTTGGGACACCACACAATTTCAACCATTGCTTGACAGTATCAAATTGAAACATAATAAAAATGTAACAATCTGTATTGCAACTCATTGGCACAGCGACAGAACCGAAGGACTTGAATATTACAAAAAACAGGGAATTAAAACCTATACAACCAAACAAACTGATGAATTAAGTAAAAAGAATGATAAAAAAAGAGCGGAATACTTAATTGAAAAAGATACAGTTTTCAACGTTGGACAATATTCTTTTGAAACTTATTATCCTGGACAAGGACATACAGAAGATAATAT
>CAIJNJ010000407.1 GCA_903821975.1 uncultured Bacteroidota bacterium | reverse complement strand
GTTGATGAGCGTGAGGACCCCTCTTAATATTTCCGCAAGTACACTGGTTACTGCATCCTGTATCTGTGATACATCGGCGGTGATACGGCTGGATAGTTCCCCTACCCTGCGCTGTGCGAAGAAGTCCATGGGCATCATGAGCATATGCCGGTAAATATCCTTGCGCATATCTGCAACGGCATGCTCGCCTACATATGTGAACAGGTATATGCGCAGGAAAGAAAACACCATTTGCACACTCAATACGCCGATCATTATCATAGCAATGGTGCCGGGCGAATATGCGAACGGGCCGGTCATAACACCATTAGCACTGTCTATTAGCCGTTTAAGAAAGTACGGGAAAGCCATTGTAGTGCCGCTGGACAACGCAATGAATATGAGACCGATAATAAATACGCCCCTGTAAGGACGTACATACCTGAAAATAGTCATCGCTTCTTTCACCGCCTGCTTGCTTATCTTCACTTTCGGTGATTCCTCCCTGTTTGTGTCTCTTGGCCTGGCCATAATTATGTTTAGTCTGAAGTTTTGGGCAAAGGTATTGCAGGGCGGTAATTGTAAACTATTTTTTCGGTGAACGATTGTGTTTGGTCGGTAAGGTGGTGTGAAACATAGCATTCTTATCATAGTTTTGCCATATGACCGTACAACGTAACTCTGCATTGGGTTTTATATTCATCACCTTACTTATTGATGTTATTGGATTTGGTATCATCATACCTGTTATACCTGCGCTTATACAACAGCTTACCGGGTGCGACATTCCGAAGGCGGCTACTTATGGCAGCTTTCTCACTTTCGCATATGCGATCATGCAATTCCTATTCTCACCTATAATGGGCGCGCTCAGCGACCGGTTCGGAAGGCGGCCGGTATTGTTATTCTCCCTGCTTGGGCTGGGTATCGATTATTTTGTGCAGGCACTCTCGCCTACTCTTGCATTATTATTTATAGGGCGTATTATAGCTGGGGCTGCTGGGGCGAGTTTTACTACTGCGACAGCATATATAGCAGATATCAGCACTCCTGAAAAACGTGGACAGAATTTCGGTATGATCGGTGCTGCATTCGGCCTGGGCTTTATAATCGGGCCTGCAATTGGCAGTCTTTGCAGCATCTGGGGTAAGCACTATGGTGTTACCGGTAATTTCGACTGGTCGGTACGGCTGCCATTCATTGTTGCCGGTTGCTTCAGCTTAATAAATGTAGTGTATGGATGTTTTGTATTGCCGGAGTCCCTGGATAAAGAGCACCGCCGCCCGTTTGAATGGAAGCGCGCACACCCTATCAGTCCGCTGAAAAACCTGAAGAAGTACCCGATCGTTGCAGGCTTATCTATGTCTTTGTTCCTCATATTCCTGGCTGCTCATGCGGTACAGTCCAACTGGGCGTACTATACGATCTATAAGTTTAACTGGAGCAAGACAATGGTCGGTTTATCCTTATCAGTAGTGGGCGTACTTATCGCTTTTGTGCAGGGTTTTCTTATCCGTAAGACAACACCTTGGCTAGGTGAAAAGAATTCGGTATTTGTAGGGCTTTCACTTTACATAGTGGGGATGGTATTATTTGCATTTGCATCAGAGACCTGGATGATGTTTGCTTTTCTGATACCTTATTGCCTTGGTGGCATTGGTGGACCCGTTTTGCAGGGCATCATATCTAACCAGGTGCCGGGCAATGCACAGGGCGAACTGCAGGGTGCACTTACCAGTCTTATCAGTATTACCTCGTTCCTTGGACCGCTCATCATGAACAACCTTTTCTCATGGTTCACAGGTAAAGCGGCACCTTTCATATTCCCGGGGATGCCCTTTCTGCTGCGAGCTGCGATGATATTTGCCGCGATATTACTGGCTATTCCATCATTAAAGCATTATCACAATTCGAAGCAGGGGTAATAATGATTGTTATTTAACCCAATACTCAGCAGGGTTTCTGTAATCACAAATAATAGCGTGAATGATCACTTGATTATTGCTGATGGTATAATGAATAGAGTATGGGAACTTATTAATAACCGCTAGTCTTACACCATCATATCTAACCGAACGGGTGTACGGGTTTTCCTTTAGCGATATCAACTGGCGCTTAACTTCCTGTTTAAACCTTTTCCCAAGTCCATGAAGTTTACCATCATAATACACCGCTGCTGTTTTAACATCGACGCGGGCTTCAGGAGTAAATATAAGTTGAAACACCGGATAGCTTAATCTTCGTTTAGCATAGAAAAGAAAGTATCTTCGTCAATCAGCAGCTCTGGGTTATTCCTGTATTTTTCTATCCTGCTACGAACTTCATCTTTTTGCCATTGCGGTACATCAAATGCCTCTTCCTCAGGAACTAATTCAACGGCATCCTTTTTTTGAAGGTCTTCTATAATCGCTGCCGCATACTCTTTTTTTATGCGTATATGATATGTTGCCGACATAGGGATATTTTATATAAAGTTACGGAAATTAATCTAAACTATACCCCAGGTTGCAACTCAGAATCGATTTATAACATTGTCTTTACTTCATTAATTCCGAATAAGTAACAACAGTATACTTAGTGGTTGTATCCATTTGAAAATAACAGCTGTCGATGTGTGAAACACTCCGTTTTTCAAAGCTGCCGAGCAAGGTGTCTTTGGCCAGTGTGCTATAATTCTTTATCTCATCAGTATTGAAGAAAATGAATGTTCGTTGAGGTACTTCACCGTTCAACTTCGATATAAATATACTTTCCACCGGTGCTGCCCAGTTGTTGATAAGTGCGCTGTCTGCATATGGTTCTGGCTCTTGTATGATTATTTTAGTGAAGTTTTTTTCTTTCATTTTTTCATTGATTCGCTCCAGTATTGCCAGCCTGTTTTTAAAAGGTGGCGCGGCGTTATAGATATTGATAAGGTACAGTATATACATGCAGGCAAATAGCCCAACTGCTAATCTTACATTCATTTTTGGCAGCACATAACAGACAAAAGGCGCACAACCAATAATCACCAAAGGCATATATTCGCACTCCAGGTATGAGCAGGAAGTAACGTCCCAAAAGGTGATGCAGGTAAGTATCACATAGCCACATACAAAGCCGATAGTCCAAATGAGCTGCAGGTATTTCTTTTCTTTTAGCAAACCAATGATACCTGCTAAAAAAATCATCGGGATAAGCAAAAAGCCTTTAAGAGTATTCCTGAGTAGAAAATGTAAAGCAGGGGAATCGAAAATTGTCTTTATTTTTCGAAACTGAAATTGCGTGAGGGCTTCTATTTTACTGCTGTCGTAACCATGATGCATGCCCTGGTGGAATTTGATATATGCCAGTATTAACAGAATGACTGAAAACAAGACCGACTGTATTTTGGTAAATGGCCATGTAGCTTTATCAGCCATAAAGAAAAACCAGAGGTACACCCCGGCCAGCATTACCAATGGATGGGTCCATACAGCGAGGAAAAAAGATGCTGTAAAAAGCAAAGTTGTATAAATGAGCGGTCTCTTTTTTGCAGCTATCGAAAAGTTGGCGCCGAAAATAAGTAGCAGCCAGGCTATGCCCTGGTGCACTTCATTATTGGGCCAGTAATAACTTTCGCTTACAAACAGGATAAAGTACAGGCCGAGTAATATTGCCAGTACATAATTCCGGTAGCCATAAATAAGTATGAGTGCTACAGATAAGTAAAATACGTAAAAACTAACAGAGTACAATAGCATTAGTACCCGCAACGGGAAATGTAATTTTGCTCCTATAAGTGGCAATACCTGCGAAATAAAGGAGCCATAACGGTGTTCTTCTATCCAGAAATGCCCGTCGTTAATAAGCCGGAACAATACGTGGGGGGCATCTATGTATAACATTCTTTCTTTATAAAAAAGAACGGAACCTGCCATCAAAATGAATAATAAAACCGGGGTTGCCAGCGCTATATACTTTAGTGAAGCATTTTTGGCAGGGATGTGGTTTCCATCAGACATTAATGTAAAAATAAAAATAATGGGGTAAAACTTTTGTAAACAATACATTTACAATAAATTTGTAAACTTAGAACACGATCAGTTTACCGCGTTGTAACAGGGAAAATATGAAGCGAGTACATTTTACATCAATACTTTTACTTCTCTTACTTAGTTGCGCCGCTACCTATGCACAGGAGCGCGGTGATGGCAGTGCACAAAACGGTACAAAAGCCAACGATAAAGGCATTACTACCGGCCGTTCGGGCAAGAGGATATTGGGAGCTGTAAACGAGTATAATAACGGCGATGTTTTCAGGTCAAAGCCATTCGTGCCCGGTACTTCTGATTTTGGGGTAAAAGCAGGTGTTAATTTCCAGGAACTGGCCACATCGCCCTTTGCCCCTAAATTGACCGCCGGTATCGTAGGCGGACTGTATTTCAGGAGATACTGGCGGGTAACAGGTGTGAAAATAGAGGCGTTGGCAAGCTCGGCCCACTATGTTTCAAAAGAGCCGGCAGCGTATTACGCCAGCAGTGCGAAAGACACCGTAAGCAAAAGTGAATTCAAGGCTATTTACTTGTCCGTTCCTGTGCTAGGCGAATTAAGGCTGTACCACGAAATTTATATAGAAATAGGCCCGCAATACAGCCACCTGATGGCATCGTCTGATAAGAACGGGGCATTCAGCCATATCTACGGCAAAAGCGACATTTTCTTTAAATCAGAATTCTCGGGTGTCATTGGCATCGAGGCCGGTCTGCCCTATGGCCTGAAAATAGACGCCCGTTACTGCAAAGGCCTTACTGATGTTAATAACAGTATATACCCACAGGCATACCTGCAGTGGACCATCAATACCATACAGGCTACGGTTTCTTACAATTTGTACTAGAATACAAACAAGGCATAAATTTTGATGCTATATTTGTAAAAAAACACACTCATATGAAACGTACACTCTTACTTACCACATTACTCACAACACTACTGTTCTCTAACCGGTCTGAAGCACAAATTCCCGGTGTATCTAAAGTTACCAAGGCACTTCCTAAAGTAGACCTTGGCGTGAAACTGGGCGCTAATTTCCAGCAACTAAGCGGAAATTTGTCAAAACAATACAATGGCGGCGTGGTAGGCGGCGTATTCGTAGGCGTGCATAAAAACAAAATGGGCGTTCAGGCGGAAGGTTTGATAAAGACGGTAAAGTATGATATCAGCGGCACGGTTATGAATAGCCCGTCGCATACAGTGAACACGATAGCGCTCGACGTGCCTGTGGTGTTTGAGTACAAGCTGTTCTGGCATATTTGGGCGCAGGCCGGGCCACAGTTCACCGCGCTTCTTTCTGCAAAAAATGGCAGTACCGATGTGAAAAACAATTTAAATACCACGGATTTTGCAGCGGTTGTTGGCCTCGAGGCTCACCTGCCCATGCACCTGAATTTTGGTGTAAGGTATATTTATGGTTTTACCGACATAAATAAAGAATCAGCCTACGGCATTAAAGATGCGATGAGAAACCGCACAATACAAGCGTACGTTGGGTTCAGGTTCCTTTAATTCAGCACATAACATTTAATAAAAAAGCCCCTCATAGGGGCTTTTTTATTAAATCAATTTGAGAATAGCAAATTCCGGATCTGTTATGCGCAGGGGCAAAACAACCTTCAAAATTGAAATTATTCTTTTAACGAACTAAAGTAGGAGTAAACAAATGGTTAGGACAGCCATACTTCTTAGAGCCACCGCAGGAAGAAATGATGAGCGTAAGTGTAATTAAGGCGACTATTGGCACAACGCGCCTGATTTTTGAAAATAGCTGCATACGTTATAATTATGAATAGTAAAAAGCTCGTTTAACTTTGTACGAAGATACGAAAAAAATATGAAACACATACATTTTATAGCTATTGGCGGAGCGATCATGCACCAGTTGGCTTTGGCATTGCAAAAACAGGGTTATACCATTACCGGGAGCGACGATGAGATCACCGATCCGGCTAAAAGCAATCTTAAAGCTGCTGGCCTGCTACCGGCGGAATTTGGCTGGTTCCCGGAGAAGATAGCCCCGGCTGGAAGTGCCCGTCCGGATGCAATAGTACTGGGCATGCATGCCAAGGCAGATAACCCGGAGTTACTGGCCGCAAAAAAGGCCGGGATACCCATTTATTCGTTCCCGCAGTATGTATACGAAGTAAGCAAGAACAAAAAGAGAGTGGTAGTGGCCGGCAGCCATGGCAAAACCACCATTACATCGATGATCATGCACATACTGAAACACCAGGGCATTGATTTTGACTACCTGGTAGGCGCAAGGGTGGCTGGCTTCGACCAGTCTGTGCGACTTTCAGATGCACCACTCATTGTATTGGAAGGAGATGAATACCCTGCTTCTGTAGAGGAAAAAAGGCCAAAAATATTCTTTTACCATCCCGATATCAGCGTACTCAGTGGCATTGCGTGGGACCACATCAATGTATTTCCTACTTACGAGATCTACTTCAACCAGTTTGAGCAATACCTGCAGGGGATGGATAGCAAAACCAAGGTGTTTTATAATGATGAGGACAGCGAAGTGCAGCGACTAATGGCCTCCCCCGGCCCCTCCCGGGGAGGGGTGATGGGCTCCAATAAAATTCCCTACCGCACACCGCCGTTTCATTATGAAGATGGATTTCCGGTGATGGATATCCCGATAGCTATCGGGACGGGACCGGTAAAAGTATCCGTATTCGGCAGGCATAACTTACTGAATATGCAGGCCGCGATAGATGTGTGCATGGAACTGGGTGTGCCGGAAAGCGACTGCTATAAGGCCATAGCATCATTTACCGGTGCTGCACGCAGGTTAGAAAAGGTAAAGGAAGAAAAGAATCTACTGGTGTACCGTGACTTCGCCCATGCACCCAGTAAGCTTAAAGCCACGCTAAACGCGGTGCGGGAAGCCTATGCCGGCCATCACCTGGTAGCATGCTTTGAGCTGCACACATTCAGCAGCCTGAATGAGAAATTCCTGAGCGAATATGCACATAGTATGGATGCCGCCGATGATGCCATTGTTTATTTCAGCCATCATGCGCTGAACCTGAAGGGCTTGCCACCGCTGGATCCGGCATCTGTGAAAAAGTATTTCGGGCGCAATGATATCCATATCATTGATGAAAAGAATACCCTGGAACAAACCGTGACAAAAATGATAAGCCACAAGCAGAAGCCTGTCTTTTTATTATTGATGAGCTCGGGCACTTTTGACGGGATTGACTGGAATAGCGTAAGTTCGCAGTAAATTTCACTGGAATTTGGAATTAGGGATTTGTAACCTGCCTACCGGCAGGCAGGTTGGGATTGATCTCGCTGATATGATAAAAAACGGGAGAAATTTTAAGCAGATAACAATCCAAATTCCTAATTACAAATTCCCAATCCCATAAAGATGTCAAAACTGACTTTAAAAAGACCTATCATTTTTTTCGACCTTGAAACCACAGGTACCGATACTGCCAAAGACCGTATAGTGGAGCTGGCATTGGTGAAGTTATTCCCTGATGGCAAGCGTGATACCTTCTCTAAGCGCATCAACCCGGGCATGCCTATTCCGCCTGAATCAACAAAGTTTCATGGAATAAGTGATGAGGATGTAAAGAATGCTCCTACATTCAAGCAAATAGCCACGACACTATATGAATGGATGAAGGGCAGCGACCTGGGTGGCTATAACTCCAGTAAGTTCGATCTTCCCCTATTGGCTGAAGAATTTCTGCGTGCCGGTGTAAATGTAGATTTCACCGAACGCCATATGGTAGATGTGCAGCAGATATTCTTTAAGATGGAAGCCCGCACGCTGCATGCTGCATATAGCTTTTACTGCCAGAAAGAACTGGAAAATGCCCACAGTGCTGAAGCAGATATCCTGGCTACCATAGATGTGCTGGAAGCGCAACTGGACAGGTACCCGGATATCGGACAGGATGTACCCACACTGCATCAATTTACCCACACGGATGAGTACGTAGACTATGCCCGCCGCATAATTATGAAGGATGGCCACCCCGTATTTAATTTCGGGAAGCATAAAGGCAGAAAAGTGGAAGATATCTTCAACAGCGAGCCACAATACTACGACTGGATGATGCAGGCTGACTTCGCCTTGCACACCAAACAAAAGATATCTGAGATACTGAATAAGATGAAATTAAAGAAGGCCGGATTGAAAGTTTAGCAAATATTTCACCATTATTCATAACATTATCTGTATTTTGCCGCCTAATTTTTGAGTACGCTTGACTAAGCTTGTAATTATACCAACCTATAACGAAAAGGAGAATATCGAAAAGATCACCCGAAAGGTCTTCTCTTTACCCGGCGATTTTCATTTGTTGATAGTAGATGACGGCTCACCTGACGGCACTGCAGACATCATAAAGAATTTACAGCAGGAATTTAATGGCAAGTTGTTCATTTTAGAGCGCAAAGGCAAGCTGGGCTTAGGCACGGCTTACATAGCCGGCTTTAAATGGGCACTGCAAAGAGATTACGAGTATATCTTTGAAATGGATGCCGACTTCTCGCATGACCCTGAAGACCTTCCCCGGCTTTATGAAGCATGCAGCAAGGGTAAAGACCTGGTAGTCGGCTCCCGGTATACCAAAGGTGGCAAGGTGGTAAACTGGCCATGGGACCGCATTTTCATCTCCAAAGGCGGTGCCCTTTACACAAAAATGATCACCTGGATGCCGGTAAATGACCCTACTGCAGGGTTTGTTTGCTACAATCGTAAAGTACTCAGTACCATACCTCTTGATAAAGTGCATTTTGTAGGCTATGCCTTCCAGATAGAAATGAAGTACAGGGCCTGGAAACTCGGCTTTAAAATAGCAGAAGTACCCATCACCTTTCGCGACAGGAAAGAAGGAGTTTCCAAAATGTCGGGCAATATCATCAAAGAGGCGATGTACGGTGTATGGAAAATGAGGGGGTTTTCAAAGACAGAGTAACCTGGTTTGAATTCCAATAAATAAATTCCAAATTCCAGGATTCAAATTAAAGCACTTTAGACTTAATACTTTAGACTAACGACTAACGACTACAAGATGATGTCACCTGAACAGTTCTTTGAGCTGATGCTGAAAGAACTGGAAGTAAATACTGAAATGCAGCCTTACTATAAGTTCCTCGGGAAAAAGTCGTCGTGGCATTTCCGGAGAAATTACTTTTTACAAAGGCTTCGTTATATAAAGCAACAGTTGGTAGATAGCAACAATAGAGCGAACGTTTCTATCTGGGATTGTGGCTGCGGATATGGAACTACCTGCCTATACCTGGCCATGAATGGTATAAAGACCCACGGCACTACCCTCGAATTCTACTACGATACTATTCAGAAAAGAAAAGAATACTGGAGTAAGTACGGCGACACTTCTTTATTTACCTGTACGTACGAGAACCTCTTCGACAACCGCCCCGCCCCTGCCAGTTACGACTGGATCATAGTGCAGGATACATTGCATCATTTAGAGCCTATTGATGAAGCGCTAGAAATATTCGGTTCATGCCTGAAAAAAGGCGGCAAGGTATTATCTATAGAAGAGAATGGGAATAACATTATACAGCGTATAAAGCTTTACAAATACAGGGGCAATAAGCGGATCATCACTATATGGGATGAAAAGCTGAAAAAAGATATCCTTATAGGTAATGAGAATATCCGTAGCCTCGATAGCTGGGAACGCCTGTTTGAGAAGAACGGCTTTCATGTTAATGAAGACAGTGTACAATATGTACGTTATTACCTGCCGGTACACTACCGTTTCTCTGATCCCGAAAAACTGCTGGAAAAGGAAGCGCAGATACAAAAAGATAAAGGGTTGCGCAGGGAGTATTTCTTCTTCGGGCTGAACTTTATTGCAGAGAAGAAGGCATGATTTTCAGCTAAAATAGTCTAGGTATTAATTATATAATTT
>CAIJNJ010000406.1 GCA_903821975.1 uncultured Bacteroidota bacterium | reverse complement strand
TAATAGGTTAATAGGTTAATTAGTTGATAGGTTGAAAAGTTGATAAGATCAATAATATTACTTCATTTTAATAAATAGTTTTTATGCAAAGAATATTTCAAATAGCAGCGGCAGGGGTATTACTACTAACGGTTGTGTCCTGCGGCAATAAGGAAGAAGATAAAAAAGCGGTTGTGCAACAAGCGGTAATATACAGGACCATGACCTTGCAGCCTCGTAAGATAAGCGGCAATGTGCAGTTGCCGGGTGTTATGCAGCCGTATGAGTTTGTCCAGATATTCCCGAAGATCAGCGGCTTTGTAAAAAGTGTAAATGTGGACCGCGGCTCGGTTGTGAAAAAAGGACAGGTATTGATCTCGCTCGAAGCACCAGAGGTGGAGCAGCAGGTAGCCCAGGCGAAGCTCAAATATACCCAGGCCGAGGCGACCTATATTACCAGCAAAGACAGGTACAGGCGCCTCCTCGAAACCAGTAAAACGCCGGGTACCATTTCTCCGTACGACCTGGATGCCGCTGCATCGAAAATGCAGGGCGACAGTGCCACCGCACAGGGCGAATATGCCAACTATAAGGCGCAGGAAGCTTTGAAGGCATATCTGGTTATTACCGCTCCTTTTGATGGTGTGATCACAGAACGTAATGTACATCCGGGGGCACTTGCAGGGCCGGGAGCACAGAATGCAAAGCCAATGCTGGTATTGCAGCAGTTGTCCATGTTACGCCTTGTAGTAGATATACCGGAGCAATATGCGGCACAGGTAAAGAACGGGGACGCTGTACACTATAAAACGAATGCACTGCCGGGACAGGATTTTACGGGTACAGTTTCCCGCTCATCACAAAGCCTGAATAGTAATTACCGGTCAGAGACGATAGAAATTGATGTGCACAATGCCGGTAATCTTTTTAAACCGGGTATGTATGCGGAGGTTGTTTTGCCAACAAGTGGTTCGTCGAATGCTTTTGTAGTTCCGCGGTCGGCGGTGGTAACAACGACAGAAAGAAAGTATGTGATCGTTGCAAATAATAATACCGCCAAATGGGTCGATGTTTCTGAAGGTAATCAGGCCAGCGACTCAACGGAAATATTTGGTAACCTGCATAATGGTGATGAGGTCATCACTAATGCCGGTTACCAGGTAAAGGAAGGTGCGGCGGTTCATTGAACCTTGTAATAATAAAGATTGTCGTAACTTTATTTTACAAATTTCTAAACAAAGAGTATGACACTCATTGCTATATTACTTCCATGGCTGTCTTTCTTGCTAAGGGGCAGGATGCTGAAGTTTATTATTTGCCTTTTGCTCCAGCTCACGCTTATAGGCTGGTTGCCTGCAGCCGTTTGGGCGGTAATTGATCTCCAGAATAGCAGGGCAGACAGAAGAACGAGGCGTATCATCAGAGCGATGAGATAATCATTTTTGTTTCCGGTACAGTAGTTCATACATTTTTTTTAGTTGGCGGTATGATTTTTTTGCAACTGACTAATCAAACTTCATGTATGGAAAAAGAAATTGTACCAGTCATTATTGACACGAACAGCAGGCGTGATTTTTTGCGTAAAAGCGGCATTGTTGCAATAGGCATTGGTAGCATAGCATTTACTGGGTTAAGCTCCTGCAAAGAAGATGAAGAAGATGTTACACCACCCGAAGACCTGATGAGAGAGCACGGCGTGCTAAACCGGGTGCTGCTTGTATACGATCATTTTTTGGCGATGCTTGCTGCAAACCAATCGATAAACCCACAGTGGCTTACAGATGCGGCACAGATCATTAAGACATTTATCGAAGACTATCACGAAAAGCAGGAAGAGGACTTCCTGTTCCCGAGGTTTGAAAAAGCGAACAAACTTACTGACCTTGTTAAGGTATTGCGAGTTCAGCACCTTGCCGGCCGCCTGGTAACCCAAAAGCTGCTTCAAATGGGAAAGCAGTCTTCGATAGATAGCGATGGCGATAAGCAAAAGCTTGCAACTTTGCTGTCGTCATTCATTCGTATGTATCGTCCTCATGAGGCAAGGGAGGATACTATTTTGTTCCCGGCAATCAGGAGCATAATAAGCAAGCATGAGTTTAACAGCCTCGGGGAAGATTTTGAAAAAAGAGAGCGTCAACTTTTTGGGGAAGGTGGATTT
>CAIJNJ010000405.1 GCA_903821975.1 uncultured Bacteroidota bacterium | reverse complement strand
GGCCCCTGATTCCGTTTAAGGCATTATTACCTTTTGTAGCTACTACTCTATTTTCACTGCTTTGGACTGCTTGGCCTGCTTTGAAATTCAACTTCAGCTGGATAAGTATCGTTAACGATGATTTTACAAATTATTGCCTAGCAGCAGAGCGGTTTAAAGATTTTGGATTTTACCGTATACCCACAACAGCAGAACTCTTAGGTAAGGATTACTCTCACTATTTTTGGTTCATGCATGTGATTGGGCTTACGCGTTTTGGCGCCGAACACATGCTTGCTTGGATGGCGAGTTTGACGAAGTTGCCCGCCCTCGAAATTTTTATGCCAACAATAATGGCATTTTCAATGGCGCAGCTTTTTTCGATTACCGCGTTAGTGCTGCATTCAGGTAAATTACGTAAGGTCGCAATATGGACTATGATAGTTCTGGCCATTAGCCCTATGTTCATGTTTGGCACTTTGTATCAATTAATTGCTCAAGTTTCTGGGTTATCACTTCTTTTTTGTTTGGTTACGCTGCTCACGGCTCAATTCAGAACTCGCAGTAGACTCGCCCTATTAGGGTATGCAGTTCCAACCGCAATAGTGGGTTCAGGACTTTGTATATTTTATCCTGAAGTTTCCCCATTTGCTGTAATTTCAGTGGGCTTATATTATTTATATCGGCTCTTTAAAGACCGTGTTATACCAGGAGCTCAGATTGTTTTATTAGAGTACACTATTGTAGGTATACTGTTTATATTAAGGTATAATTTTATATCTTATTTTTATATGTTGCTGCATCAATTTGCAGCATCAACGGAACGTAAAACTGATTTAGCTTTTTCTTTATTCCCGTTCTTTTTAATTCCCTCCGGCCTTTCTAGTATTTTTGGCCTTCAGGCAATGAATTATGAAATAGCGGATCCGTGGGGGTCTATCATTATTGTTATCGGGTTCATTCTTTTAGTGTGCTGTATTTTTTACGCTGCTAAAGCCATATTTCGAGGTATTCCTTTTGCCTTTTTATTTATCGTAGAACTAGCGATGGCTGCGGCCATGTATTCTTCTGGTAATGATTTTGGTTTGTATAAAATGGTTATGTTTATACTTCCGTTACTCATGGCTTCAGGTGTTAGTTTTCTACTTGAGAGTAAGTGGCGTAGCCTGATGCCCTACCTAGGTTTTATCTTTTTTCTACTCACATGCTCAACTGCACTGATATACACGCAAGGCTCATGTGGTTCTAATGTTGGAATGATATCAGAAGTTAGTCACGCTTCTGAACTTTTTAACGCGAGACCTAAAGCAGCCAGCGATGGAGCTCACTGGACAGGCACAATTGATAATGTGTCGGCAGCTAAAGTGGCAGCAAATCTCTATCGTAATGTAGATATGAGTTTTATATGCCGGGATTATTTTGATCCTATTTTCGCAACACAACCGGATTGGCCCTACCTGAAGTATTACCCTTTCTACGAGCAGTTCTCTTTGGCACTAGCTATGGCAGAAAAACGAAAGACTGAGTTCTTTGTTAGAAAAACGATTTTTGATACATCTTTTACTGAGATAAAAGAATCCAACCCACCCAGTGCCTATTTGAGTCAATCTTTAGCACTTAGTCTTTTTAATAAACTCCATACAGCAAAAGAAGAACCATCTTTATTTGTACTAGAATCGGCATCGGCTGTATCAAACCGTATCACCTTTATTCATTCAGATAGAGGTAATCACTATTATTTAGGAGACCGTCATAAGATCTCTTATTTTCAGCAAGAGGTGGATTCCTACGGTAACCAGACAGGATTTAATGGCATTGGCCAATTCATGTTACTACGCATAGAACAGCCAACACCCCATGTTTATCTAAGAGTTTCTGCAACCAAAACGCTGATGGGCAATGGGAATAACACTTGGAGCACTGAAGCTAAAATTGTTGGCACTAATACTGTTAAATTAGGAGCATTAGGCTCTGGGGCCCTCAACTTAATCGCGGGACCCATTACCCCCTTTGTTTTAAATGGGGCGTCGTACATTGCACTCGATTTTAATCAAGCCGCAATTGCTATGCCTTTTCACAGGCATGGCATTAAAGCATTCTATAACTCATCAATTAATTTAGATTACCGCCATTTAGTGGCCTACTGCCGCGACATTTCTGCTTTATCCCCTGATGAGGTAAGGGCTATTGAGCGCCCACGTGGACTAGGTAATTTTCCAACTGATATTGTGATGGCAAAAGGTTTAGAGTATTCAGGTATTTATGAAGATGGATGGATATCTCCAGACTCTCGGTTTGTACTAGCAGCGGCTGAGCCTAACGATCAATTAAGACTGAAAGGATTTATTCCTGACATTGCGGGTATTACCTCAAACGAAACATTTACGATCCGAGTAAATGGAAGTCGGGAGTACAACGTTATCTGCGGTCCTGGAGCTTTTGATTGGGCTATACCCGTATGGAGTACTAAAAGTGCAACTACTGTTGAAATTCATTCTAGTGCTCATCCTCAGTTACCTTCTCCAGATTTGCGCCCCGTCACAGCTCATATAAGTTACATAGGACTCGAGGATAAAGGTGTATATCGTTACGATTATTCAAAAATAGATGCTGCATTACCACTTGCCAGTCATATTGGAAGCGATGGCTGGGCTAGTTCTGACTCAGTAATCACAATTCCTGTCGCGAGTAAAACGAAGAGTATCATCTTTAAACTAGAATATCCTGGGTGGATTGGTATTGCTTCGCATGCTAAAATTAATCTGCGTCTAAATGATAGGCCCAGTAAGCAAATTGTGTTAAACCAAGGGATAAACGAAATTGTATTACCCTGTGAATTGGGGTCTCATCAAATTCAAGTAAGTTTTGAAACTGACCAACCCTTTACACTGCCTGCTCCTGATTTACGTCAGTGTGCTTTTAGACTACTTTCCATTACACCTCGTTAATTAAACTATAGGATTTGTCTAACGTTTAGGTTTTTGAGTAAAATTTAATCACAATGAACCATTTTTGTCCCTCGCTTTGCTCTTGCATGACAGAACCGACTCAAGGCACAACATAAGGGTATGGATTTGAATTCAGAAAAGAAAAAAGGAAAGTACCACCTTGAGGCTCCTTTTGTTATCCTCATCGTACTTGCAGCAATCTCTCTTGTAAGTCGTATCTATTTGATGCTTAAATAGGTTATATAACTGATGCTCGTTGTGGAAACATTAAAAGACTATTTTGATCACGCAGCACTCCAGGG
>CAIJNJ010000404.1 GCA_903821975.1 uncultured Bacteroidota bacterium | reverse complement strand
CCAACCGATGAACATGATCAGGTAGTTAGCCCCCAATACAAGCAGTAGCATGGAGAACACGAACAGATTGAGGTAAGCAAAATATTTTACCATCCCTTCATCATGGTGCATGTATGAGGTAGAGTAAACGTGGATCAGGAAACCAACACCGGTAATAATTAAAAGAAATAAAGAAGAAAGCGCATCAACCTGGAAAGAAAACGGAATGTATAACTTACCGGATTGTATAAAGTCGAACAGGTGAACGATCACAGGTCCCTGAAAAGTGGCACTTTTTACTTCGAAGAAAATGCCAAGCGAAACAATGAAAGAAGCAAGTATTGCAACTGTGCCAATAACCCCACCAAGGGATTTTGGCATTCTTTTCCAAAACAAACCGTTGATCAAAAACCCGATCAGCGGGAACAATGGCACTAAATAGACGAGTTGAGAAAAATTCCCCATTTTAAATTTAAAATTATTTTAGTGTTTCAGCCTGTTTAAAATATTGATATCTACCGAATGTACCTTTCTATACATCATTACAATTATCGCCAGCCCCACCGCTACTTCTGCCGCTGCAACAACCATGATAAAAAATACAAATAACTGTGCGTCAGCATCAGCATATATTTTGGAGAATGCAACCAGTAATAAATTCGTAGCATTGAGCATCAGCTCTATGCACATAAGTATAATGATGGCATTACGGCGCATCAGCGCTCCCATTATTCCAATAGAAAATAACAACAAGCTTAAAAACAAATAATGTGTTGAATTTACCGGCATAATTATTTCATTTTATTCATTACTCCTCTTCACCATTATGGGTAAGCGGCTTTGTTTCTTCTTTTTTACCTATCACCACAGCTCCTATCATTGCACTCAGGAATAAAACACTGCTTATTTCAAATGGTAATACATATTTCGTGAACAATACTTTACCCAGGTCTGAGATCAGGCCAATATTAGTAGAGGTCTTGTCCATAAGTTCAGGCTTGGCAGATTTAATAGCAGCCAGTATCACCAGGAAAAACACCCCACCTGATATGACCCCCGCAAGCTGCACCAGTTGGCCTTTTTGCGGCTCTACGTCCGCATTGAGGTTCATAAGCATGATCACAAACAGGAACAAAACCATTATTGCCCCCGCATACACGATCACATTCACGATAGCGAGAAACTGTGCATTCATTAAAACGTAATGGCCTGATATCGCAAAAAAGGTGATGATCAGGAACATCACACTGTTTACAGGATTGCGACTAAGGATAACGCCTAATGCGCATCCCACAGCTATTGCGGACAAAACCCAGAATAAAATATCGTATATAGCCATACTATTTGCTATCCTGTTTTTTAGGGTTAGGAATTAACAGGTCGTCTTTTTTATAAATGAAACTTTCGCGTGTATAATTTGAAGGCATTACTGTCTCTGTAAGATATATAGCATCTTTAGGACAAGCCTCTTCGCAATAACCGCAGAAAATGCAGCGGAGCATGTTTATCTCATACTTCGCAGCGTATTTTTCTTCGCGATACAACTTTTCTTCGCCGGGCTTGCGTTCTGCAGCCTCCATAGTGATTGCCTCAGCCGGGCATGCTAATGCACACAGGCCACAAGCAGTACAGCGCTCTGCACCATTCTCATCACGGTTCAATATATGCAGGCCACGAAATACAGGGCTGAAAGGACGTTTTTCCTCAGGGTAGCTCGTAGTTGCTTTTTTCTTGAATATATGCCCGAGCGTAATACCAAGGCCCTTTGCTATTGAAGACAAATAGCTCCGCTCGCTCAATGTCATTGGGCTGCGGTCTATCTGTACGGCTCTGTTAGTTAGTTTTTGCATCGCTTTCTTCTTCTATGCTCATTATAATAATGAGCATTATCATTATTTTTTAAATACCCACAATATCAGCACACCTGTTACCAGCATATTTATTAACGCCAGTGGTATCAGTGAGCGCCACCCGAGTTTCATCAACTGGTCATAACGGAAACGTGGAACCGTCCACCTTATGAACATGAAAAACAGGATCATGCACACCACCTTAGTCAAAAGAACCAATATACAAATAATAGTGAATAACATTGGTCCGGCGCCCGCAGCTACCTTATCCATGAACGGGAAGTTATACCCGCCAAAAAATAATGTAACTATTATAGCAGAACTCACAAACATATTAATGTATTCCGCGAAAAGGTAGAACCCGAGCTTCATAGAAGAATACTCCTGGTGATAGCCCATGTTCAGTTCGCTCTCGCACTCCGGCAAATCGAAAGGAGCACGGTTCAATTCTGCAAAAGCACAAGTGAGGAAAATAATAAAACCTACCGGCTGCTTGAAAAAGTTCCATGAGAAATAACCATCGTTCCAAAAACCATGTTGCTGTGCAACGATCTCACGAAGGCTAAGCGTACCCGTAAGCATCAGTAGTGCAATAAGGCTAATACCCAATGCCAGTTCGTAAGAAATGGCCTGTGAAGCCGCGCGGATACTACTGAGCAATGAGAATTTGTTATTTGACGCCCAGCCACCCAGCATTACACCGTACACACCAAGGCTCACGACACCAAATACGAATAGCATACCGATATTGATATCTGCTACCTGGAAAGATACAACATGGCCGGTCGCAGTAGTATAATCCGGACCCCACGGCACAACGGCACTCGTCATAAGTGCTGTGAGCATAGCAAGGCAAGGACCAAGAATAAAAATGAACCGGGTAGAACGGTCGGGGATGATCTCTTCTTTAAAGAATAATTTTAAACCATCTGCCAATGGCTGGAGTAAACCAAACGGGCCCGCACGATCCGGACCGAGACGATCCTGCATCACCGCAGCAACCTTACGTTCGCCCCATGTGGCATACATAGCAATACCAAGTGACCCCATCAGTATCACTGAAATGAGGATCACCTTTTCTATTATAAGCGCTGTATCAACTTGCAGTAACAGCATAATGGCGCAAAAGTAGTTTTAGTTAGTTAATTTTTATCTTCTTTTTCTACCCGTACAGGCAGTTACTTCTTATTAAAATCATCTGAATGTGCCGGGCCTTCTATTTCAGAAAGATGGATTTCCGGCCTGTTCACATCACTTACCTTATGAATATCCAAAGTGTACTTAGGTTGTTTCCCTATCACTTTATCAATAAGCGCAGGCGATGATTTCATTCCTACATTGCCCACATAATGCCCCTGCGCTATAACACTGCTGCGTGCTATAACAGACGGCCCTTCTATAACCCAATCTTTTGTTTCTTTTTTATGGAACCTGCATTCATTGCAGATGAACTCCTCTACTTCTCCCCACTGGTCTTTACGTGCTGTAACACGGAAAACCTCTTCCCCGCGCATCCATAACCTGACCTTTCCGCTGCAGGTAGGACAATCGCGGTGAGCATCAACAGGTTTTGTGAACCATACCCTGTTCTTGAAACGGAATGTTTTATCAGTAAGCGCACCTACCGGGCATACATCTATTACATTGCCTATAAAATCATGATCAAGCGATTTGTTCAGCATTGTGCTGATCTGTGCATGATCACCTCTTTCAAGGATACCATGTTCGCGCTTATCGGTAAGCTGGTCGGCTGTAAATACACAACGGAAACACATGATACAACGTGTCATGTGCAGGGAAATGTATGGGCCGATATCTTCTTTCTCAAAAGTGCGGCGTTTGAACTCGTAACGTGTTGCCTCAGCGCCATGTTCGTAACTCAGGTTTTGCAGGTCGCACTCACCGGCCTGGTCACATACCGGGCAGTCGAGCGGGTGGTTAAGTAATAAAAACTCTACGATGCCCTTGCGTGCGTCCACCACTTTTTCAGAAGTAATATTCTTTACTTCCATCCCATCCATCACGGTAGTACGGCAGCTTGCCATAAGCTTTGGCATAGGGCGCGGGTCTTTCTCAGAACCCTTGCTTACCTCTACCAGGCAAGTGCGGCATTTGCCACCGCTGTCCTTCAGCTTGCTGTAATAGCACATAGCCGGCGGGGTAACCTCTCCACCTATCATACGCGCTGCATTCAGTATAGTGGTACCCGCAGGCACTTCTATGCTGATGTTATCGATGGTTACTTTAAATTTTGGTTGTTCTGACATAAAAAGTCAAAAATTAAAAAGCTATTCCTTTATACAAATCTTCTTTATGCTGTCGCAGCCACATGAATAGGATCGGCATAATGCGCCAGACCGTAATTCCTTCTCTGCGATTCATCAGGGTTCTTTACGTGCCATTCAAACTCGTCACGGAAATGGCGGATGGCTGCAGCCACAGGCCATGCAGCGGCGTCACCCAACGGACAGATGGTATTACCTTCTATCTTGCGCTGAATATCCCAAAGCAGGTCTATATCGCTCATCTTGCCTTTTCCGTATTCTATATTCTTCAGTATTTTATACATCCAGCCGGTACCTTCGCGGCACGGGCTGCATTGTCCGCAACTTTCATGATTGTAAAAACGTGCGAGTGTCATGGTGTGTCTTACTACACATTGGTCTTCGTCCAGCACTATAAAACCACCCGAGCCCATCATACTGCCGGAAACAAATCCGCCATCAGAGAGGCTTTCATAATTCATATAGCGTGTTTCGCCCTTAGCCGTTTTCAGCAATAAGTTTGCCGGTATTATAGGCACTGATGAGCCGCCGGGTATACATGCCTTCAGGCGTTTGCCTTTAGGTATGCCGCCGCAATATTCATCACTGTATATAAACTCCTCTACCGAAATGGTCATATCTATTTCATAAACACCCGGTTTATTAAGATTACCGCAAACAGAAAGCAGTTTAGTACCGGTGGATTTGCCTACACCTATCTTGGCATATTCATCACCACCCATATTAATTATCGGCACTACTGCCGCAATTGTTTCTACGTTATTTACCACGGTAGGGCGCATCCATACACCCTGTATAGCCGGAAATGGCGGCTTCATGCGCGGATTGCCGCGCTTGCCTTCCAGAGATTCTATCAAAGCCGTTTCTTCACCACATATATAAGCGCCCGCTCCACGATGCACATATATCTCGCAATCGAAACCTGAACCCAAAATGTTTTTTCCGAGCCAGCCATTATTTTTTGCTTCTGCTATTGCCTGTTCCAGTATTTCCGGTATCCACGCATATTCGCCACGTATATATACGTATGTGGCATTGCTGCCAAGCGCAAAACTGCTGATCAATAATCCTTCAATAAAAAGATGTGGATGGAATTCCATCAGGTACCGATCCTTGAATGTACCAGGCTCAGACTCGTCTGCATTACAAACAAGATGGCGTGGCACACCCTCGGGCTTTGCAAGAAAGCTCCACTTCATACCGGTAGGAAAGCCTGCGCCTCCGCGGCCGCGCAAACCACTTTTCTTGACCTCTTCCACAATATCAGCGGGGGCCATTTTAAAAGCCTTCTCCGCAGCACGGTAGCCACCATGCTTGCGGTAGGTATCGTAATAACGGATACCTTCTACCTTATCGTGTTCTAATAATAATTTTACGCCCATTTTTCAAAGTCAGAAATCAAAAGTACTTATTACACTTCCTTTTAATGATGAATATTTTATTCAATTTTTATTCTTTTCTCTTTGCCTTGAAAGCAACTGCCAACGTTCACCCTTCCATATCCAGAGATCAAGAATATTCATTTCCAATGCTATTCGTTTACCGTCATGCAAAACATCTATTCTAAAATCTTTTGACCAATTATAAGCCGTATCCCCCTGAAAACCGGTATAATCCATTGGCCGATCTATGTCTCTATAAGTCAGCGTACCATTATACAGATCCATTATAACCTGCTCCTTGCTTTGAACAAACCCATCCAGCAGACTATATTTTGCCCCGTCAAACAACAACTTCCTCAATACGTTTGAATCTCGCTTTACAAGAGCGCTATTCAATGCCGAAGATGCCACATCCAGAGTCTGCAACGGTCGATCTTGTGCAAAAACGTCAAATTTTATACAAATCACCAACGATAACAACAAACATCTCATCAGCTCTTATCAATGATCAAAATAAAATCTTCCAACGGGTCGAAGAAGAAATCTGTCCAGCCGCTTTTATGGCTTTTCATTTCCTCTTCATCCGGGAAACCTGCATGATGCAAAATCACTTTGGTTCCTGCTTCGTCTTCTTTCAGTAAATAATGAACTTCAGTTGGTTTTGTTTCTTCCGGCCAATCACTTGTTTTCCAGGTGTAGGCCAGCTCATTCTTACCTGTTTTCAGCACGGTTCCTGTTACCCACCCATCAAACATCTCAAACCTGCCGCCAACATTATTTTCCATCACCGCTGCGCCCCCGCTCCACTTCCTGATCAGGACCGGGTCTGTCAGTAACTGCATTACCCTCGCCGGCTCCCCTGATAATATAAACTCAAGCGAAAGGTCGAAAGCCATGATCTAGTTTTTAGCCTGTCCCCTCAATTCATCTATTAATTTATCTATCTTTTCTTTTGTCAGGTGCTCCCTGTATGTTTTTCCTAACTGCATCATGGGTGCATATCCGCATGCTCCCAAACATTCTGCCGGCTTCAACGTAAATAACCCATCCGCAGTTGTCTCTCCTTCGCTTATGCCCAGTTTCTCTTTTATGTATTCTATGATCTCATCGCTGCCATTCAGCATGCAAGGTCCGGTGCGGCATACTTCAAGTAAATACTTACCTACCGGTTTTGTATTGAACATACTATAGAACGTAGCCACTTCATATACTTCTATGGGTAGTATGCCCAGTATCTCCGCCACATAATCCATTACCGGTGCGTCAAGCCAGCCCTCGTGCTCGTCCTGCGCCATATGCAGCAATGGTATCAGTGCACTCTTCTGCTTTCCTTCCGGATAGCGAGAAATGAGCTCTTTTACCTCTTTTAGTTTTTCCTCTGAAAACTTTATCATTTAATATTAATAAGCTGATTTGATGATTAGCTAATTCGCTGTTCGTTATATCTGATTTCTTTGTGCCCGAGATAATTTTATTCAATACGCTATAAATACTTTGAACCTTCTCTATCAATTCTACGCAATCCGACAATAAGCTAAAATAGTTTTTTTATTTTTTTTAATCCTACAACCAGCTAATAATCAAATAAGCTAATTTGCTAATCATTTTATGCGTCCAGTTCTCCTGCAATTACATTCAAACTACTTAGTGTTATTATCGCGTCACTCAGCAAACCGTTTTCCACCATTTCAGGGTATGCCTGGTAATAGATGAAACATGGCCTGCGGAAATGCAAACGATATGGCGTACGGCCCCCGTCGCTTATCAGGTAATAGCCCACTTCTCCGTTGCCACCTTCTACCGAATGATATACTTCACCAGCGGGGGCATCTATCTCACCCATTATTATTTTGAAATGCCAGATGAGCGCTTCCATTTTCGTGTACACATCTTCCTTCGCTGGTATGTGGAAATGTTCTGCTTCCTTGGCAAAAAATACATCTTTCTGCTCGGGGAATTCCTTTTCTATTTTTTCTATTTTCTCCAGTGCCTGGTGAATAATGCTTACACTCTCCCATATCTCGCCATTGCGCACCATAAAGCGATCATAAACATCGCCAACTGTACCCACAGGTATCTTAAAATCAAAGTCTTCGTAAGATGAATATGACTGTGCAACACGCACATCATAATCAACACCTGCTGCGCGGAGATTAGGGCCGGTAAAGCCATAATTCAGCGCGCGCTCTGCACTAATGGGACCAGCGCCTATGCAGCGGTCCATGAAAATGCGGTTACGGTTCAGCAGCGATTCAAATTCCTTCATCACTTTGGGGAAGGTCTTCAAAAAATCATTGAGCTTGGTAAAAGATGCGGGAGTGAAATTGCGTTCGAAACCACCTACACGTCCAATATTGGTTGTAAGGCGCGAACCGCATATTTCTTCAAATATTTCGTAGATCTTTTCCCTGTACTGGAATACGTAGGTGAACGGGGTAAGCGCGCCGGTATCCACAGCTATAACCGAATTACACACCAGGTGGTCTGCAATGCGGGAAAGCTCCATTATTATTACACGCAGGTATTCTATTCTTTTTGGCAACTTCAGGCCGAGCAATTTTTCTATCGTCATGTGCCAGCCCATATTATTAATGGGTGATGAGCAATAGTTAAGCCTGTCTGTAAGCGGGGTGATCTGGTAATACGGGCGACGTTCTGCTATTTTCTCAAATGCCCGGTGTATATAACCTATGGTAGGCACCGTTTCCAGCACACGCTCACCGTCTATTTCCATTATATTCTGAAACACACCGTGCGTAGCCGGGTGTGTTGGCCCCAGATTAAGCGTGGTGGTCTGCTTCTGGAGCGACTCTTCAGAAAGCTTTATATGATGCTGTGTATTTGTTAGTTGCTCTGACATTTATTTTGTTTTTGCGATTAACTGATCCGCTCCGCCTGCAGCTTTTTATTTCCGTTGCTTCTTAACCGGTTAATGCTTTCGCCAATGTTTACTATTACGATACCTATGGCAATACCCAATGCCAGGGACCGTACTTTATCTGTGTTTGCAAGCATTGCTATAGTTATCGCCACCAATAACATTACATTTATCAAAACGGGCCTGAATTTGTAATAAGTACTTATTACTTCGGGCCTGTCCCTGAAAAAATATAATAGTAATGCTTCCATAGTGCCTGATTTAAAAAAATATTATCGTCCAAACATCTCATCATCTTTATCCCTTCTCGTAGGGTCTTCCATCGGGTATTCTTTCCGCATTGGAAAATAGTCCATTTCGTCTACGTTCAGAATACGGATAAGGTTAGGATGGCCGATAAAGTTTATTCCGAAAAAATCATACGTCTCGCGCTCCATCCAGTTGGCTGCCGAAAAAAGCTTTGATGCTGTATATACATCAGGCTTTTCAACAGGTACATATATCTTGAAACGAAGGCGGATATTATCAGTAAGGTTGTGCATGTGATAAACCACACACAGCTCTTCACCCTTTCTGTCGGGGTAGTGTACCGCTGTCAGGTCGGTCATAAAGCGAAAGCGCAATTCTTCATCATCATACAAGAACTGCATTACTTTCAGGTTCATCTCAGCAGGTGCCCTGAAAGCCATGATGCCATATGGCACTTCCCAGTCGGTGAGCTGCTCACCAAACTTATCGGTCAACTTTTGTTTTACTATATCGTTGGTCAATGCCATAACTTAACCCTGGTCTCGTTACCCTTTTAGAGTTTCGACTTTTTACTTTTGACTTATTTATTGTATTCCGTAACTCGCCATTAATTCTTTGTATGGGCCGCTGTTCCTTCTGCGCAAGCTCTCGTTCTGCACAAGGTCCTGCAACTTCAGAATACCATCCAATATGCCTTCCGGCCTTGGCGGGCAGCCTGGCACATACACGTCAACCGGTATAACCTGGTCTATACCCTGCAATACAGGATAAGAATCAAAAATGCCACCTGATGAAGCACAGGCACCGATCGCTATTACCCAGCGAGGCTCTGCCATCTGCAGGTAAACCTGCCGCAGGATAGGCCCCATTTTTTTAGCAATGGTACCTGCCACCAGCAGCATATCGCACTGGCGTGGCGTGAATCCCATACGCTCTGCACCAAAACGACCGAGGTCGTAATTGGAACCCATTGTAGCCATAAACTCAATACCACAACATGATGTAGCGAAAGGCAACGGCCACAAAGAATTTTTGCGCGCCAGGCCTACCACTTTATCAAATGATGTAGCATGAAATCCTGCTCCGGAATACCCCTCAGGTATCTCCACCATCTTTATCTTCGTATTATACTGAACCGGACGAGGCATAATATTAACCCTCCTATCCTCCCTAAAGGGAGGGATTTGTTTTTAAAAATTAAAAGAACATTTCAAACCTAATCTTCCCATTCCAACGCACCTTTCTTCACAATGTATATAAAACCACATAAAAAGAAAGCTACAAATAACACCACTTCCATAAACCCCTGCTGACCCAAATAGCGGAAATTTACCGCGTATGGATAGAAAAAGATAACCTCTACATCGAAAAGTACGAAAAGGATGGCAACAAGGAAATATTTTATACCCATAGGCTGGCGGGCATTACCAACAGAAGGTATACCGCTCTCAAAGTTGATAAGCTTATCCTGGGTTCTTCTTTTAGGACCGAGCAAATGGGTAGCGCCCATCATCACGATTATAAATCCTATTGCAATAACCAACTGTAAGGCTATCGGGAAATAATTAAATGGCGTGTTATGCTCCACTGCCAGCAATAAAAGATTCATATATGGTCCCCTTACTTAGAAAGCGTGTTACGGAATATACAAAGTTACAGTTATGCAGCGAATTTGCAAACGCCATTTAACCAAGGATTATTCTTAATAATATTATATACCTGTTAGTGATAATACCGGGTTAATCCTGTTTATAGACAATACTAAAATACTTCCATGTCTTAGTACTTTCATAAAGGTGCTGCATCGGGTTTTCGGTTGTGCCGCCGCCCTTGCCACCGCCTTTACCACCACGGCCACCGCCTCCACCACCGCGGCCACCCATGCCGCTATTGCCCATACCACCTGAGTTGCCCCCGGAATTACCGCCATTGTCTGTACCTTTTGTACCAGGTTGTTTAAATCCTTTTATTGCAAAACATACACTTATTGGTTTGTTAGCATCTTCCGAAGTGATCGTATTTTTATTATAAATGGCTTTGAACGGCACCACTGCTTCCCAAACCAGTTCTTTATATTCATCAATGCGCGCAGTAACCGATATGCCACAAGGCGCGGTCTGTGATACCATGTATCCACCGTTGCAATTTATAAAACCCTCTATCGAGAACTGGTTTGCGCTTTTGGTCATCTTCTCCAGCTTCATATGTATCTGCCGGCCCGAAAACATCGTTTCCCCATCCTGTTGTTTACGGCCGCCTTCGTTCTTAGGTATATCTATATCCTCATTGTCATTAGGTAATGGATAATTTATATGGAATTCGATGTTTTTTCCACCACCGGTATCTATAGATACAACCATACCCTGTTTCAGGATCTTGGTCTGTGTCATCTCATCGCCTGTCTCCATTGTTATATACAGGTTTTGTTTATCATTAGAGGTGGCATAAGCGATCTTTGCCTTAGCATCAAAGTTGGGATAAGGTGATGGCCAGTCCTTACTGTCTCCGTCAATAATAATAGGTGTCGCCTGCCAAGCACCCGGCATCATATCTGATTTGCGGGAATGCTTAGAGCTGCCACAGGATAATAACAATAAAGCAGCAGCAATACAGGATAAATACTTTTGAGACATATGTTTGTTTGAAGACAAAGTAAAGAACTATATGATGAATTGGAACGTTAAAAGTTTAATTCATGGAACTAACTCACTCCACACCCATCTCTTTCAGCACAGGTGTCACAAAATCTGCAAGTTCTTTTATATATTCTGCCGAGAAGTCAAATTTTATCCCTGCTGTAGTATAAAGCTCTTTTAACGTCTTTGTATACCCCAGGCTCAGTGCGCTCATATAATTGTCAAGCGCCTGCTCCTTATTTTGCCGGTATTGCCGCCACATAGCTATAGCACCGAGCTGGGCTATACCATATTCTATATAATAGAAAGGCACTTCAAAAAGGTGCAGTTGTTTTTGCCAGAAGTTGGTCCGGTATTCTTCAAAGCTACTCCAGTCTGTGATGCCGGTAGAGAATTCGTTAAGTATGGACAACCATGCCTCTTCGCGGTCCTTTATGGTATGCCCTGGATGGGTATATAACCAGTGTTGGTATTTATCTATAGTTGCTATCCATGGCAGTACGGAAATGATGCGCTCCATCTCCTCCAGCTGCGCGCGCTTCAGGTCCTTTTCTTCTTTAAAGAATACATCCCAATGCTCCATGGAGAATAATTCCATACTCATACTCGCCAGTTCTGCTATCTCCATAGGGTATTCTTTGAATGCAGACAGTGCCAGATCGTGCGACAGGAACGAGTGTACCGCATGGCCGCCTTCATGCATCATGGTTATTACATCGCCCATTGTGCCTGCTGCGTTCATGAATATAAAGGGCACACCGGTTTCGGCAAGGGGGCAGTTATAGCCGCCGGGGGCTTTACCCTTCCTGCTTTCCAGGTCCAGCCGGTGCATTTGCTGCATCGTTTGCAGGCAGCCGCTGAAATACGGGCTCAGCCGCTCAAACACCTGTACTGCTTTTTCGCTCAATTCCTTTCCGTCTTTGAATGGGTGCAATGGTTCTATACCCACAGGTTCTGCATCACTATCCCATGGGCGCATTACATCCAGGCCTAATCTTTTCTGCCTGTTTTTTATGAGCATCTTTTGTAGTGGAATGATATGTTCCCTCACCGCATCATGAAAAGCAAAGCAATCGGCCACTGTATAATCAAAGCGTCCCAACTCACGGAATTTATAATCGCGGTAATTTTCAAACCCTGCATTTTTTGCTACCTGCTGGCGTAGCACCAGCAGCTTATCAAAAAGCTCATTCAGCTTATCCTTATCTTCAAGCCGGCGGGTAGCTACCTTGGTAAATACAGTTTCTCTGAGGCTGCGGTCAGGGCTGTGCAAAAACTTCGCGGCCTGCTGCAAAGTATATTCCTTACCATCTACCTCTACACCCATAGCGCCTGAAATAACGCCATACTGCTGCGCCAGCAGGTTCATATCGGCCTGCAGCGGCACATTCTCATCCCGATATAGTTTTGCAGCATTGTCTACATTCCGCAGGTAAGGGAAGTATAAATTCTTATCCAGGTCTTTGGTGAACGGACAGGCAAGTAATTTTTTATTCAGCTCAAAACCATATGGCTTCATCTTCGGTTCTATTTCCATACAGAAATAAGTGAACGCCTCTTCGTATTCCTTATTCGTGGTATCGCAAGTCATTTTTATTTGCCGCCAGCAGGCATCCTCACTTACCACTGCTTCTATTTCACTTACATCATTGAGCCACTTCTCAAGTTGTGCTACATTGTCTATGTTTCTTTTTACGAGCTCTTCAAAATAAGGTTGCAATGCTTCCCAATCTGTAATTTTAAAACCAGCGGGTAAGAATTGTCTTTGCTTTTGCTTCAACGGAACAAATTTCTTCATAGTATCATTTTTCAACCGCAAAGTAATGTTACTCCATAAATCAGAAAAAACTCATTTTTGAATTATCGAATTTCTCATGTGTTTATTTGGCATGTAAACAAATCGTTAAGAGACAAAGCATGCGGTTTATTTATAATAAGCCAAAATCAAAAGAAATTGTCCTTTTTTGACAGTTTTTGCCCAAAATTTTCCGGTTTTCCTGCCATAAGTACAGGTGGGATATTATTTAGCATTATATCTATAAAAGTGATTGCCCGCCTGCATAATTCCATTTTTTTCCTACCGCCGCTAACATTACATTTGTATCAAGTTGTGAATTTAATGGGTTAGTAAGTAAGAGCTGCCGGATTCTTCCAGCGGCTCTTTTTCTTTACCCCTGAACCCCTAAAGGGGAACCAAGCATTTAGCTTTATCAAAGAAACTACCCTGGAGAATAGTATTGAGCGAATTTATTTTTGCATTCCTTTTTGATAATTGATTCTTTCCAAAAGAACTTTAATTTATTCTCTTGCATTTATTAAGCACAAATTTTTATCCTGTACTTTTATCAGGATTATTTAAGAAATTCATTTTCTAATTTAAAAATGACTTCCCGGATTTTCCGATTTTTTATCGGCAAATAAGAGAAGCCCCTTTAGGGGTTTGGGGTTTATGGCTAAAATCAAAAGTGCTTTCTTCTGCCAGCAATGTGGATATGAAACTCCGAAGTGGACCGGTAAGTGTCCCTCATGCGGTGCATGGAATTCTTTTGTGGAAGAAGTGGTGCAGCGGGATGATAAATCGAAACCGGATGCGGTAACATGGGATGACGATAATAAAGAACAAAGAAAGGCCCACAAGCTCGATGAGGTAGTGCAGACACAGGAAGTGCGCATGCAGGCGCCCGACAGCGAACTGAACCGTGTACTGGGTGGCGGAATGGTGCCCGGCTCCGTGATACTTATTGCTGGTGATCCCGGAATAGGCAAGAGCACCTTGTTCCTGCAGCTTGCTTTGCACTGGAGAAGTATAACCACACTATATGTATCGGGAGAAGAAAGCGCCCAGCAAATAAAACTACGTGCCGATCGCATAGGCGTAAAAAATAATAATCTGTACCTGCTCACCGCCACCGATACCAACACCCTCTTCCAGGAAGTGAAAAAGGTGCGGCCGCAACTGCTTATTATAGATTCCATACAAACCCTCGAATCCCCCTATGTGGAATCTGCGGCGGGAAGTGTATCGCAGGTTCGCGAGTGTGCTGCCGAACTGCAGCGCTTTGCAAAAGCTACGAACATTCCTGTTTGCATAATAGGGCATATAACAAAAGATGGCGCCATAGCCGGGCCAAAAGTGCTGGAGCATATGGTGGATACCGTGCTGCAATTTGAAGGAGACCGGCACTACGCTTATCGTATTTTACGTACCTTAAAAAACCGTTTCGGGTCAACATCAGAGTTGGGTATATATGAAATGGTGGCGCAGGGCATGCGTGCAGTAAGCAATCCATCAGAAATATTGCTCTCCCAGCACGATGAGCCGCTGAGCGGGGTAGCCATTGCGGCAACAATGGAAGCATCACGCCCACTGATGATAGAAGTGCAGGCATTGGTGACACAGGCGGTATACGGTACCCCCCAGCGTACCGTTAGCGGACTGGACCTGCGCAGACTGCAGCTACTGCTCGCCGTTCTTGAAAAACGGGGCGGTTTTCACTTTGGCGCTAAAGATGTATTTGTAAATATAGCGGGGGGACTGAAAATAGAAGACCCCTCTATAGAACTGGCATTGGTATGCTCACTACTTTCCTCTTATGAAGACAAAGCGCTTCCATCCAATATCTGCCTTGTAGGTGAAATAGGCCTAAGCGGTGAGATACGTGCCGTAAACCGGATAGACCAGCGCATAGCCGAGGCCGACAAACTGGGTATGGATGTGATCTTTATACCCAAAGCAAACGCCAAGGGCCTGGATAAGAAGAACTATAAGATAAATATAAAGACAGTGAATAAGGTAGAGGATGTGTATAAGATGCTTTTTTGAAGACTACATTTAATCGCTCCATAGCATTCCCACGATTATACATAGGTTTCCATTCCAAATAGCTATTTGATTTTTTCTCGAATTTTCGTGTTTAACACGATTTTAAAATCCTTATTTTGCTTAATCTTAAGAACAGCGAAGTTATATTTAAACGAATCAACTGATACATTTAAATCTTCGCTTTTTATTAAGTTATAAAGACTCTGTAGGTTTTCATAATATCCACAACTATAGTTGCAATCGCTCTGTGGTATTAAAAGAGATAATACAATTTTATTTTTGTCTCTCTTAATATTATCCACTTTAAGTT
>CAIJNJ010000403.1 GCA_903821975.1 uncultured Bacteroidota bacterium | reverse complement strand
GGTGACCACACGCCATTGCCAGTTTCTATAGCCGAATCTGGTATTGCTTTTCTGCTATCCCCAACATTTTCGGCTGAAGCTGGTATTGCCCACATCCCAACCCCGGCAACCAATAATGTCATTAGTCTCTTTTTCATCATTTCATTAGTTTATTCATTACATTTCAGGTGCTTATAATCCCTTTTAGACAAGCTCTTTTACTGTGCATATTGGCACGAATAAGTCAGTTATCTTTTTTATCGCTATCATTTGAATGATTATCACTATGAGTATTATTTAGATTTCTGCTGCCATTGATATCGCCATGATGACCCCTGCTATCCTGATGTGCATTATTGCGAGACTCAATATCGCGCGTGTTTCTTATGTCCTCAATTCGATGTTTTCTTATGATATCTGGAAGATTGTTTTCCTGAATAATAACCCACGGTCCGGAGTAAAACGAAGAAGAATACCAGTAATTGTTATTATAAATATAGTAGAGATTGTCGTAGTAGATTATGTCATAAGGAATTCCAAGAGAAACCGAAAACCCGTATTCCGGCAGAACTATAAAACTTGGTCGTGTATCGATGACCAAATACCCTCCGTTCCATCCCCAATATGGATCTCTCCATCCCCATGGCCGTCCTCCCCAATATGGCCTTACTCCCCATCCACGATTATGAAATCTACCGTCCGCCTGAACAACAGAGGGAACGGTGGCAAGAAGTATTCCTGCAACTCCTGCTGCTAAACAGATATTCTTTTTCACCGGTTTTCTCCTGTTAAAGAAACCGGGCCTGATTATTTCCCGGTTTCTGCTGTTTTTCATCGAAATCGTATGTAATCACCTTTCTCTAATTCGACGATAATTTTTTTTCTTTCCAGCGCATGAATTTTTTTAAAACTTGTTGAGAAGGAGAATATCTACGGCTATCTCGTTTTATTTGAACGGAGAAAGAGCTTTTTGTATCGCAAAAGTACTTTCAGTAGAATACAGCAAGAATATTTTACTTTTATCTGGTTCATTTTTTTTTGAAAGGGATCACTTGATAATGCAGGGACGATTATGTAATGTAGCTGGCAGCCGATTTAGGCTCCCTATAGCTATTAGTGAACAAAACGGTAGATGATGAATCATTTTTATTCTTGGTATTGGTCTAATTCCTCACCAGTAGTATCCTTTCTGGTAATGGTATTGTTATGGGCCGTGTATTTCATTCCATCCGTTGTCGCTTTCTGGCGAACACATCACAGCAAAGTGGCGATTCTTACCTTGAATATCCTTCTCGGATGGAGCGGTATTGGCTGGATCGTTGCTCTGGTATGGGCGCTGGCCTATCCCGGTCACGATTGAATGGAAGCAACCATACGCTCTGAAAATCCGGATTGCTATGGAGCTCTACGTTTAGGAATTATAAAATCTCAGAAGGGAATAAATAAACAACTCCATGAAACACTACTTCAATTGCATACTTGCATTGGTACTGATATTTTCACCTGTAAAGGTATTTTGCGAGCCACAAGCTACTCAATTATTAGAAGAACTACGGAAAAATGGGGCGAAAGACGAGGCTGATGCACAATTCCATCTTGGAGAGATATACTTCGCCGGTTGGGGAGTTAAGAAAAATTATGAAGAAGCCGTAAAGTGGTGGCGATTGGCAGCAACACATGGAAGTGCTGGGGCACAAAACGGTCTTGGAGTTATGTATGAATATGGACTGGGTC
>CAIJNJ010000402.1 GCA_903821975.1 uncultured Bacteroidota bacterium | reverse complement strand
GTGGTCCTGTTGGTAATATCCCCGTAATGCTGAAAATAGTTGAAGACGAGGGAACTACGCCAACCTAACGCAAATACCTTCTGGATACATTAATGGAACACGCCCAGGCGTCGCTGGAAACATTAGATAAGCTGCTTTTCTGGGGAAAATCACAGATAAAAGGCAGGGGCACAAAAGCAATTATTTTCAACACTACAGAATATTTGCAAAACAATATAAAGCTTATAAAAAGCAGCGCGGAGCAGAAACAGATCACCATCAATAATAAAGTAAGCCCCGACATTAAGATCAATGGCGATCCTGCACATTTTGATTTCATCTTTCGCAATTTGCTGTCTAATGCGGTAAAGTTCACCCACCTCAATGGCACTGTAGAGATAAGTGCCGATAAAAACATAGTTCCCGGTTTTACTTTGTTTGCAGTAAAAGACGATGGCATTGGCATAAAAAAAGAAAAGCTTTCCCATATTTTCGAACCGTTCAGTAGTAGCACCCGGGGCACTGCAGACGAAAGAGGCACTAGCATGGGCTTAATGCTGTGCAAGGAATTCGCCATTGAAAACGGCGGAGAGATATGGGTGGAAAGCGAGGAAGGAAAAGGTTCTTGTTTTTATTTCTCTTTTAAGAGCGCATAAAAAAGCCTGATAGTTGTTTGCTATCAGGCTTCTCCAATCAATATTCCTTTTTAGTGCGAAACGACCAGCTGTTGATTATATGTATCGCTACCCTGCTTTGCATGCAATATATATGTGCCGTTGGGTATATCCTGAAGATCAAGATCGGTATTATTTAATGCTTTGTATCTCTTCCTTATCACCTGCTTGCCACTCATATCTGTCAGTGTAACCGTTATCGGCAAGCCTGTAGCATTAAACTGTAGATGCACTGAATTGGATGCCGGGTTGGGAAACACAGAGATCATTGATGCAGCGCTCATTTCATTAACACCTGTCGCCGGGGTTACTGTAAACGAACCGGTCATACCCATAGATACATGGATCGTACACTCATAATTATAGGTACCAACAACGGTAGGAACATACATAAATGAAGTAGCGACCGAAGTCATATTACTATTCCAACTGGCCGCCCCGGCAGGAATGGTTTCACTTGTTGTAGTATGTGTACCGCCCGACCATGTCCACATGACTGTGTCCCCTACATGGGCGCTAAATGAGGAAGGGGTGAATGAGAAATCTGCCACGGTTACCGTGTGAACTGTAGCAAATGAGCTGATAGCCATGCAAAATATGGCAGCGGATAATAGTAGACTCTTTTTCATAAGGATCATTTTAATAGGTGATTTTGTCTAATAAAGGTACAGGATAAAAACATCTCTGAAAAAATTAAATGCTTTCTATTTTGTTTATAGGATAACTACCTGGAAACCAATCATCCAGTTAATGCCGGGCATAGGCCGGAAAGCAACAACCTGGTATTGTTCATTCCAGATGTTATTGCATTGCCCTGTAAATTGCCACTCATGTTTATGAATAGCAGGGCTGTACATCAGTTGAACATTACCTGTCTGGTAAGGCAGTAGATACGAAGATTCATCCGTCGTCGTAAAACGGTAGCCTGTGTAGGTGTGATTGTAATTGAGAGAGAATTTCCGGTAACTAAAACCAACATTCAATTGCCCATTATACCTCGGCGTGTACGGGATTTGCTTACCTATACTGCCGTCATTGTATATATAGCTGGCAACAGTAGTAGATAAAACGTACGCAGTGTTTACTCCTAAGTGAAGTTTCCATTTCCCCGCTGTATAAGTAATATTATTTTCAGTCTCCACACCTCTGCTGCGTACCTCCGCAATATTGTGTGGCGTCCATATAGCCCCGCCAAGCCACACGATCCAGTCGTGGATATCCCTGTTATACACAGACAGGTCATGATAAAAAGTGAAGTTATTAAGTTTAGCCTTGACGGTATACCCCGCATCTTCTCCCCATCCCTGCTCCGGCTTGAGGCCTGCATTACCCCCGGGATCATAATACAATTCATTGAGCGTGGGTGTACGGCAAGTACGTTGCACATTGGCTCGCAATACCAGCCAGTCGGTAAGCACAAATGATGCATCACCTCCCGGCAAAAAAATATTTTGTTTCGTAGTACTATCCCCATGGCTGATAACACTTTCGATCCGGCCATTCACCGCAATATCCAGCCTATCGTTAAAATGTTTATAATCGTAAGCAGCGACAAGAGCTACCTTATCCTGCTGCTTTGTTTTATTACTGTCTGCGATATTTATCCACGACGCCTGTATAGGAGCAAATATCAGCAATTGTCCATATTGGTGAAACTGCTTCCTCCACCCGATCTCCTGGTAATATTGAAACGCAATATTGTTGGTGTGCAGCAATAAGGCATCGTCATTGTAGTCAACTTCATCCCTGATAAATGAGGCTTTGGCATACCATGTATTATTCCCTGCTTGCTTATTCCAATCTGCAAGTAATCTTATTGAACCATCCCCTTGCTTCTTATCCGAATAGGTTTCAAACAAAGCCGGTGGAATATCCCGGTAATCTTTCTGGTACCACGCAGTAAAACTCACCACATTCTTC
>CAIJNJ010000401.1 GCA_903821975.1 uncultured Bacteroidota bacterium | reverse complement strand
GTTTACACGCGTATGGACCGAACAGGGCCACACTGTGACCGTGCTTGGCGGGATGATGCATTATAACGGCAAGGAGAAAATTGCCGAGTATAAAGGCAAGTATTTCGTGAATAAACAACAAGGGGCGATCAATGTATGGCGCTGTCATGTTTCAGAGGCGTATAACAAACATTTTGTGGGCCGGCTTTGGGGATATTTTTCTTTTATGTTCTCTTCGCTTTATGCGGGCTTGTTTAAAGCGAAAGGGAAGTTTGATGTGGTGATCGTTACCTCGCCACCATTATTTGTGGGGGCGACCGGCTATCTTATTTCAAGATTGCGACGAATGCCGTTTGTGTTTGAAGTGCGTGACCTGTGGCCGGAATCGGCGATAGATACAGGTGTGCTCACCAATAAGCTGGTAATAAGGCTTGCTTATTGGGTAGAAGCCTTTATTTACAAAAAAGCAACACTGATAAACGTATTGACGCCTGCGTTTTATACGGCACTAAGGGAGAAGAAGAATATTCCTGAACGGAAGCTGATACAAATATCGAACGCATCTGATTTCAGCTTGTCGGAAAAATTATTGAATGATTTTGACCGCGATGCATTCCGGAAAGAGCATGGGCTTGAAGGTAAGTTCGTGATCACTTATGTTGGTGCACATGGCGTGGCAAATTACCTGGAACAAATATTAGATGCAGGCGAAGTACTAGCTGATACCAATGTGCTGTTTCTGCTGATAGGGCAGGGAATGGAGAAGGACAGGCTGAAAAAAATGGCCGCAGACATGAATATAACCAATGTACGTTTCCTGGATTCTGTTCCCAAAGCAGAAGTGTTCCGCTATATACTCGCATCCGAGATGGGTGCATCGGTACTGAAGAGAGTGGATACTTTTAAGACAGTTTACTCCAATAAGACATTTGATTACATGTCGTGCAAAAAGCCGATACTTATGGCAATAGACGGCGTGTCGAGGGAGCTGGTAGAGGAGGCCGGAGCAGGCACCTATGTAGAGCCGGAAAACATTAGTGAGTATAACCGGGTGATACGCATTTACCTCGCAGATCCGGCACGGCTGGTAAAGGAAGGAGAGAGCGGGTATAAGTTTGCAAAGGAGAATTTTGACAGGGAAGTATTAGCAAAAAAGTATCTTGACCATATAAGTGCAATATTGAAAAAGTAAGCTGCATCTTATTATAGTGTATTCAGTATCTTAGCGTATATAAGTGCCTCACTCATCATCCATATATACCGGTTTCTTTAAGCGCGTCATAGACCTGCTCGTAGCACTGATCATTTTTTCGGTACTATCGCCGGTGTTTATAGTTGTGGTTATCTTATTGGCTTTTGCCAATTCAGGAAAGCCCTTCTTTTTCCAAAAGCGACCCGGGAAAAATGAAAAAATATTCAAGGTGATCAAGTTCAAAACAATGAACGACCGAAAGGATAAAAACGGTGAATTACTGCCGGATGCGGAGCGGTTAACGGCAATAGGGAGTTTTATCAGGAGGACATCACTTGATGAATTGCCGCAGTTGCTGAATGTGATCAAAGGCGACATGAGCCTTATAGGCCCACGGCCGTTACTTTTGGAATATCTCCCTTTGTATAGTGAGATACAGCGTACGAGGCACAATGTACTTCCCGGCATCACTGGATGGGCACAGGTAAACGGGCGGAATGCTATAAGCTGGAAGCAAAAATTTGAATACGATGTATGGTATGTAAATAATATTAGTTTTGCACTGGATTTTAAGATATTTTTTCTGACGATCCGGAATATTGTAAAATCGGAAGGGATAAGCTCGGAGACCTCTGCAACAATGGAGAAATTTATGGGGAACGCAAATACATAATTATGATCGTTTACGGAGCCAGCGGCCATGGAAAAGTGATAATAGAAATACTGGAAAGTATGCACATTCCGCACATAGAGATATGGGATGATGCAGACAGGGATGCGGTATGGGAATATGCTGTAAAAAAACCATTGCCACAGGGAACTGCTGTGAAGGATAATATGATCATCAGTATAGGTGTTAATGCAACGCGAAAAAAAGTTGCTGAGCGCCTTAAAGATTCTGTATCATATGGCACAGCGATACATGCAAGTACCTATATTTCGAAAAGAGCTACGATTGGAGAAGGGACAGTGGTAATGGCCGGCGTAGTGGTCAATGCAGATACGGTTGTCGGTAAGCATTGCATCCTGAATACAAATGCGTCCATAGATCATGATTGTGTGCTGGGCGATTATGTGCATATTTCGCCAAATGCTACGCTGAGCGGCGATGTGCATGTGGGTGAAGGAACACATATAGGCTCGGGTGCATCCGTGATACAAGGCATAAGAATAGGTAAGTGGTGCAATATAGGAGCGGGGGCGGTGATCATTAAAGACATCCCTGACCATGTAACCGCAGTGGGTAATCCGGCGAGGATCATTAAAGTAAAAGAACCTGAAAAATGAAATCAAAGATATGGCTATCATCCCCGCATATGGGCGGTACAGAGGAGCAGTTTGTGAAAGAGGCATTTGAAACCAACTGGATAGCGCCACTGGGCCCTAATGTGAATGGGTTTGAAAAAGACCTTGAATTATTTTTAGGCAACGACTGTCATGTTGCTGCATTAAGCTCGGGCACTGCGGGGCTGCATCTTGGTCTTGTGCTACTGGGAGTAAAAGCGGGAGATGAGGTTATCTGCCAGAGTATGACGTTCTCAGCTACCGCCAACCCGATCACTTATGTAGGGGCAACACCTGTATTTGTTGACAGCGAAAAAGATACCTGGAATATGTCGCCGGTACTGCTGGAAGAGGCGATAAAAGACCGGATCGAAAAAGGTAAGAAACCTAAAGCGATCATACCAGTACACCTGTATGGTATGCCCGCAAAAATGACAGCTATATCGGTAGTGGCAAAGCATTACGGGATACCCGTGCTGGAGGATGCGGCAGAGGCGCTCGGCTCATCTATAGACGGACAGAAGTGCGGTACGTTTGGTGATATATCTGTATTGTCTTTCAACGGAAATAAAATAATAACGACATCCGGTGGCGGTGCGCTGGTTTCGCGCAATGAAGATGTGGTAAAGGACGCAAGGTTCCTTGCCACACAGGCACGCGATGAGGCACCGCATTACGAGCATTCGAAAATAGGGTATAATTACCGGATGAGTAACTTGTGTGCGGGAGTGGGTCGCGGGCAGATGGATGTACTTGCCAAAAGAATTGCCAAGCGCAGGGAGATATATGATAGGTACCATGAAAGATATCATGGTAAAAAAGGCGTGAGGTTCCTTGAAGAGCCTTATTGGTATTTCAGTAACAGGTGGCTTACAACCATTCTTATAGATAGTGCTGAAGCGGGCTTTACAAGAGAGGATCTTCGTCTCGCATTTGAAAAAGAAAATATTGAATCGCGGCCTTTATGGAAACCCATGCATTTGCAACCTGTATTTAAGGAATATCCTTTTTATGGTGACGGGACATCAGAAGGGTTGTTCCAAAATGGTTTATGTCTGCCATCCGGTTCTAATTTAAGCGACGACGACATGGAGCGTATATTTAAGGTGATGGATGAGGTAATGGGTTGATAATAGCATAACAGGGGATTGTTTCACGCAAAGGCCGCAAAGAAAAAATCGCTAAGAAACGCAAAGAGGACTTAAAGCGCACTTGCGTGAAATTCAAAAGCAGTAACTACCATGAGTTTGATTTCAGAAAAGCCGGAAAGGTTTCATTTTTTGGATGGGTTGAGGGCTGTTGCGGCAACAATGGTTGTTATACATCATTCTCTTACCTCAAACATTGTTCGTTTTTTTGATGCACATCATTTACACATTTTAGGCTCTTTATTTACCTATATCGCTGCATACGGCGTTAATCTTTTTTTTGTATTGAGCGGTGTAGTGTTGTTGCGACCATACTTAAGAGGCAAACGGAAATTCAAACCATTGGATTACATCTACCGGAGGTTTACAAGAATATATCCTTCTTATTTTGTCGCATTGCTTTTTGGAGCGCTTGTGATCATGTACATTAATGCCTACCCTACATGGTATAATAACAAGGGTATTCATATGCACTTTTCATGGCTGGAGACGGTAAAAGAAATGGCGATCATAAATATAGATGGCGGCTATTATAACCTTGCGTGGTGGAGCCTGGGAATAGAGGTGCTTTTTTACCTGCTTGTGCCGATCATAATTTTCGTGTACCCGTCCCGTGCAAAAATGACTAATGCTAAACTGATCACAACTATCATAGCGGGTGTAGTCATAACTGTGCTGCTGCAATTTTTTTGTAACGGGTATGTGTCTTCTTTTTATTCATGGTCATACCAGGTGTCGAATATCGGACGTTTTATTGAATACCCTGTTTGTTTTTTGATGGGTATCCTTATTGCTGCTAAAGATTTCAATACCCGGCATGCATGGCTTTTCTTTATTATGGGGTTATTGGTCATTATTGCCGCGCAGTTCTACTGGCCGCTTATTCACAGCGCGTATGGGCTCATATTTGCGGCGGTGATTGTTTTTGCATTTAATTTAAGATCACTGAGAAGCATACTGGATACACCATTTATGATATGGCTGGGCGAGCGGTCGTACTCGCTTTTTTTAGTGCATTTTTCTGTTTTCTATTTTGTGGATAATATCGTAGCTCATATAACACCTGAGCGGAATGCACTTTACGGAATACTGACCAGAGGTATTGGTTTCCCGTTATCGTTGTTTGCTGCGATGCTCCTGTTTCATTTTGTGGAAAGAAAATTTGCAAGGGGGTTGGTTACCGCGGATATGTTCTGGCCATGGCAGACAAAGTCATTGAGAAATATCGGGACAAGCTGAGCCAAATTCCAAAACAAAAATTCCAAATTCTAAATCTGTGAATAGCAACCTCGCCGGTTGCGTATTGCCTGTGCTTTTGTTTTCAATCCTGGAGTAAGGATTTTCTGCTTTAGGATTTCCTCAGATGCCTCTACGCTTTATTTCTTTGGTAATAAGCGATAGTTCACGGCCTGTTTGCCCCGCAACGGAAGTGTTTTCCTGCGCCCTTCGCATGAGATAAGGTATGACGTCTTTTACCGGGCCATACGGCAGGTACTTGGCCACATGATAGCCTTCATGTGCGAGATTAAAAGAAACATTATCACTCATGCCGTATAGCTGGGAGAAATAAACTTTTTCCGTATTGGCAGGTATGTTATGATCGATCATATACTTTGCGGCCTTAAGGCAACTGGCTTCGTTGTGTGTGCCGATAAATAATGACAGACCGTCTAAGTGCTGCAGGCAGAATAGCGTAGCTGCGTCATAGTCTTTATCAGTAGCTTCTTTGTTGGGTTGTATAGGCGATTGATAACCTAATTCCGAGGCTCTTTTGCGTTCTTTTTCCATATATGCTCCACGTACCAGTTTTGCGCCGAGGAGGTAGTCTTTTGTTTTTGCGGTTTCATAAGACTGCTGAAGAAAAACCAGCCTGTCGTGACGGTAAAGCTGAAAGGTATTAAAAACGATCACTTTGTTTTTATTATACCGGCTCATCATTACATCCGTAAGTTCATCTACCGGTTTTTGTATCCAGCTTTCTTCGGCATCTACCAGTACCATAATATTATTATCAGCCGCGGACCGGCAAATTTTGTCGATGCGGTCATGTACGCGTTTCCACGCAGCCTGTTCGTCATCAGTGAGCTGGGTGCCTGAATGTATCTTTTCCAGCAATGCGAAGTATGCAAAGCCGGTGATCTTTAAGCTGATAAACGGAATATTTTTACTTGTTGCCGCATATTGTATGGCCTTAATGAATTCGGGCACGGCTTTATCAAAATCGGATTCGGACTCCTTTCCTTCAACGCCATAATCAAGAATGGTGCCTATACCATATTTGCCCAGCAGCGCAGCTGTTTTGGCGGCATCCTCCATGGTTTCGCCCCCGCAAAAGTGGTCGAATAAGGTACTTTTAATGATACTTTTTACCGGCAGGTGAAGTGAAAGAGCCAGTTTGGTCATTTTGATACCTAAATTGGTGAGGGTAGGCGAGCCCATTGAAGAGAAGAGGAAACGGGCATGTTTAAGTTCTTTATCGCTGCGGTATTCAAAGGCTATCTGGGTATTATCGAATTCAGGGAGCATGTTATAATTTAAAGGTGTAGCCGCAGGGCGGCTATATAAAGCAGCAAAGGTAATACCAATTGGGAATTTGAAAATGTCGTTTACAGATGTATTTCATCCCAGGCCCGGGACACTTGGCTGTAAATTAAAACCTGGCACAGAGTTTGTTGATATTTTCCCTAAAAGGAGGTTAACGGCGACAATGAAATAAATATTATTATAATATTTAGAGTATTTTTTTGGAAAATTTGTTTTTGTTCAAATAAAACCCTGTATCTTTACCCTAACCATTTTTTATCTAAAAATCTCAAAAATGAAAAAATTATTTTTACTCTTAGCTACTGGCCTCATGGCCGCAGGCGCGAACGCGCAAACAGCTTCTACGAGCCTTGTTTTCACCAAGGATGCAAAAGCTACCATACACCCTGCCGCACCGGGTTCACACCTTGGACGTGCGCTTGAAAATTCAAAAGGAACATCAAGGACTACTACCGGCACAGGTGGTGGCGGATGGTTCAACTACGTTGACTCTGTACTGGACAAAGGCGTGACCATTTCTCAGCCTTTTTCGTTCTCTACAATGTATTTCTGGCAGGATACAGCTGCTATCTTCCGTTATGACAACTCAGGTACAACCGGATCTATCGGTTATGGTGTTCCAAGTTTCGGATACTCTTATAATGTATCTACAGGTTTAGGTTTCGATCCATTTGCTACAACATGGACCGGTGCTAATACATGTATCACCATCACTCCAACAAACGCATACGTTATCGACTCGGTTGTTGTTCTTGGTATCTACGGCCGTCCAAACGGCGCTACCTATAACGACCAGCTGAAATTCAGCTTCGTATACGGTGACGGTTCAGGTACATCAAACATGCCAATCGGTTATTTTACCGACGCTACTTTGTTAGGCTGGTATAGCTTAGCTTCACCTGATACTGCTTTATGGTTCCCTCAGATGTTCTGGGATAGCGCATCAAACATGGCAACAAGCGCACCAGGCGTAACTGTAGCTCCAGTAACTTATAGCTTCAACCTCGGCGCTTCTGATACTTCAACTACTTACCTTTTCGGTAAAGTATTCCCAGTGAACGTACCCGTGCCAGCAGGCAACATGGCTGCAATGTCTGTATCTTTCGTTAGCGGAGCTACAACTTTCCCTCCATTCCCTGATACTGCTGCTGTTGAAAATTCTGATGGTACATTTAACTATGGTAGCTTCCAGCCTGCAGTTGCTTACAATACTGATGCGAGCGGTAACGTAATGTTCCCAGCTTACAATGGCGGTGAGCCTGGTGTTACTGCAACAGGTGACTATACTACTGGTTACTTCAAAACAGAAGGCGCTACAGACGGTAACGGCTGGTCTCCAGAATATGTTCCAAACTGGGCTTTATCAGCTTCTACAGGCGGTGCATACTACCAGCAGTATCCATATATCATTTACCACGTAACATGTGCAACTTGTGCTAACTCTTGTACTACAGGCATCAAAGCTAAGGTTGATAACATTACTTCTGTAAGTGAATATCCTAACCCAGCTGCTGATCAGGCAACAATTGCTTTCAAATTAGCTTCTCCATCAGACGTAACAATCACTATTTCTGATATGATGGGCCAGGTTCTTTCTACACAGAACGTAACAGGTACTTCTAACGGCAAAGCTGTAATCAATACATCAGTTCTTCCTACAGGAGTTTACTTCTACACATTCAGTGCAAACGGCGAGCGTAAAACAGGTCGCATCGTTGTAGCACACTAAGAATATCTTAGTTCTTTTATGAAAAGAGGGTAACGGAAACGTTACCCTCTTTTTTTACGTCCAACCTTCAATTGCCGGATTTTTTTGTTTTATTTATTTATCTTATCTTTATTCTTAAAATATAAAGATATGAAGAAGCTATTTTTACCCTTATCGTTTCTTATTATTACCGTAACAACAAATGCTCAGCAACGCAACGGGAGCATATTGTTTGACCAGGGAACAGACTACAAACAAGTAGCTCATGAGCCTGTGCCAGTATCCGTAACCCCTCATTTTGACCGTGATAGCAGGCATGGCGGCAGTGGTGAGCGTACAACATCGGGCAGCAACAGCCGCTGGTATAATTATGCTGCGGATTACCTGCCGAACATTACCAGCAATGTTGCTTATTCCGCAGTGTATTTATGGAATGATACTACATCGCTTGATGCATATTCAGGCAGTTCGGGAACTGAGTACCTGTTTAATACCATCATCTCAGCAGGGATGGTTTGTGATCCATTTATCACCGGATGGAATGACCCGATCACCTATCATGGCTATATGCAACTGACCGATACCGATGCCTATACGATAGACTCTGTATTTATAAGCGGGATCTATTACAGGAACAATGCCAATACAGTACCTGTGGATACACTTACTGTAGCTGTAAATTATGGTGATGGAACTACACCAAGTGATCTTCATTTTGTAGCACGCGATACCGTGAATGGTAATGAATGGATATACACAGAGTACGGGCAGGACACACTATATTATATGCGAATGCCGCACGACAGTGCAGATAACCATGTAGACACTTTCCAGGGAGGGTTTACACCGGTGATCAATCAAATATACCTGACCAGTGCCGATACTTCAGCTAATTACCAGGCTACTATTCCTGTTTCAATAAACGTACCCGCGGGTAATATGCCGGCGGTTTCCGTAACGTTCAAAAGCGGTGACCCGGCATTTACATTCGGGGATACTGTATTCCAGAGTGGTACTTATAAATATGGTATGTTCCGCGCGTTATTGGCATATGAGGGTACGACAGCCGCAGCGGTATTTCCCGTTAACTCCAGGAGTGACCAAAACCAGGGACAATATCGTTATGGAGGGTATAACGAGCCACACCACCTGTACACACCTCAATGGTTCTGGACAAGCGGAGGCGGAGCCGCCACGCTACAGTACCCGTATTTCGCGTTTCATGTTACATGCGCTACGTGTTCCGTACTTGGTGCAGATAATGTTGTAAACAAGACAACGGCAGTGAATGCATTTCCAAATCCCGCAAATGGAATGGTTAATATTAGCTTCAACCTCGTATCTGCAACTAAGGTTACAGTAACACTCACTAATGTGTTAGGACAAGAGGTAGCAGTGCAAAATATGACAAATACGGCCAGTGGTAAGATGGTGTTTAACACATCTGCACTACCAGATGGCGTATATATTTATACGCTTATTGCAGACGGACAGCGTGCTTTAGGACGTATAATGGTGGCTCATTAATCATCTTTAATTATATTAATTAATAATTTTCACTGAAAAAAGGGCGTTTTTGAACGCCCTTTTTTCTTTTTGGAAACAATATTCTATTATTGCACACGCTTGAGATGAGTTATAAGTCATAAGTCGTGAGTCGTGAGTCGTTATTTGAAGGGTTTTTTAGTTTTTATTTTTAAGTTTTTATTTTTATTGGATGGCAAAACATTTGTTGATAGTGGAGTCGCCTGCGAAGGCGAAGACCATAGAAAAGATATTGGGCAGTGACTTTGAGGTGAAGTCGTGTTACGGGCATATACGTGATCTTGAGAAGGAGGACATGGGTATTGATATAAAGAACGGGTATAAACCCAAGTACATTATATCGGAAGACAAACAAAAGGTGGTGAAAGAACTGAAGTCGATCGCAAAAAAATCTGATGATGTGTGGCTGGCAACGGATGAGGACCGTGAGGGAGAGGCTATCTCGTGGCATCTGTGCGAGGTACTGGGGCTGGATCCGAAAACCACGAAACGAATAGTATTTCATGAGATCACAAAGCCGGCAATACAAAAAGCAGTGGAAAATCCGCGGTTTGTGAATATGGACCTTGTTAATGCGCAGCAGGCACGCCGCATACTGGACCGCATAGTGGGGTTTGAATTATCACCTGTATTATGGCGTAAGATGAGTATGCGTAACAACCTATCTGCAGGCAGGGTACAGTCGGTAGCGGTAAGGATAATTGTAGAGCGTGAGCGTGATATTACCCGGTTCAAGGTAAACAGCAGTTTTAAGGTAGAGGCATTTTTCAGTGCCGATGATATAAATAAAAAGAAGGTAACGTTCAAAGCAGACGGACCGGATAAGATAAGTGATGTGAACGGTGCGAACGGTTACCTTGAAAAATGCATTGGTGCAAAGTATACCGTAAAAGATATCCAGGTGAAGCCGGGGAAGAAATCACCGTCGGCTCCATTTACTACTTCAACCCTGCAACAGGAAGCGAGCCGTAAACTTGGTTATTCTGTTTCCAAAACTATGTTGCTGGCACAGAAACTGTATGAGAACGGGCATATCACCTATATGCGTACGGATTCGGTTAATTTGTCGGAGACGGCGTTGGATGCTTCGCGTGCGGCCATCATATCACAGTATGGTGAAAAATACCACCAGCAGCGTGTTTACAAGACCAAGAGTGAATCTGCACAGGAAGCGCATGAGGCCATACGCCCCACTGATATGAACGCAACCACAGCAGGTGATGCAGATACTACACGCTTGTATGAGCTGATATGGAAACGTACAATGGCGTCGCAGATGGCGGATGCACAACTGGAACGTACCATTGCCAAAATAAATGTATCTACCCAACCTGATATGCTTACTGCGACAGGCGAAGTTTTGCGCTTCGACGGCTTCCTGAAAGTATACAGCGAGGGCCGTGATGAAGAAGATGGTGAAGATGAGAACGGAGGTTTATTGCCACCACTTACTGTGGGCCAGGCACTGGATTTCCAGCGTATGCAGGCCACAGAGCGCTTCACAAGGCCACAGCCAAGGTACACGGAAGCCTCTTTAGTAAAAAAACTGGAAGAGCTTGGTATAGGCAGGCCGTCTACTTATGCACCAACCATCAGCACCATTCAGGCAAGGGGTTATGTGGAAAAGCGTGATAAAGAAGGTGTGAAAAGAAATTTTCAGGTGCTGACGTTGAAGGATGATAAAGTGACCGCTGTTACTGATAGCGAAAATTTCGGCGCTGAAAAAAGCAAGTTATTCCCCACCGACCTCGGGATGGTGGTGAATGATTTCCTGCGTGAGCATTTTACGAAGGTGATGGATTATGATTTCACCGCGAAGATAGAAGCTGAGTTTGACCATATTGCTGAAGGCAGGCAGGTATGGAATAAAATGATCGATGATTTTTATCTCCCGTTTCATGAGAATGTGGAGCATACCATAGAAACAGCGAGCCGTGCGAAAGGCGAACGTGAGCTGGGCGTAGACCCGGTGAGCGGGAAGCCGGTGGTAGCACGCCTGGGGCGTTTCGGGCCGATGGTGCAGATAGGCGTTTCTGCTACAGGTGAAGCAGCTGCAACAGAGGAGAAACCAAGATTTGCAAAACTGCGTACCAACCAGAGCATAGAAACAATAACGCTTGAAGAAGCAATGGAACTTTTCAAGTTGCCACGCAACCTGGGCGTATTTGAAGGTGAAGACGTTGTCGTTAACATAGGCCGCTTCGGTCCATATGCGCAGCATGCAGGGCAGTTTTACTCGCTGAAAAAAGAAATGGATCCTTATACAGTGGAGCTGATAGAAGTGGCTCCGCTTATAGAAGAAAAGAGAAAGGCCAAGGCCGAAAGTGAAATAAAGGTATTTGAAAAGGAAAAAATAAGGATACTTAAAGGGCCATACGGACCTTATATAAAACAAGGCCTCCGTAATTATAAGATTCCAAAAGAGCAGGCGGAAACTCCCGCTGCGCTTACCATAGAAGATGTAAAAGTGATAATAGAAGAGGCAAAAGCCAACCCACCTAAGAAAGCTCCGAGAGGCAAGAAGGGAAAGTAAAGGGGTGATATCATTGTTACTGAATGCAAGAAGCAAACTCCCCGAGTTTGCTTCTTGCATTTTACACTTATGCACAAGCTGTGGAAATCATTTTCCGGTTTTATTTTTATCGTAAATAAATATTGTCGTAACTTTCTGTATAGCCAGTACGGTTTGGGAATTGAATATGCCATCAAACAAAGAGATAACAGCACTGTTGCGATTGATAGATGACCCTGATGACGAGGTCTATGACACCGTTGCCTCCCAACTGCTCAATTATGGTAAAGAAATAATACCAAAGCTGGAGCAACTATGGGAAGTGACCGGGGACGAGTCTGTACAGGAGCGTATAGAGCTGCTTATCCACCGTGTGCATTTTAATGATCTGCAGCAGGAATTCATGGAATGGAGCCGGTCCCCGCAACCCGAACTGCTGCGTGGTGCCATTCTGCTGGCACGGTTCCAGTTCCCGGATATGAATGTACCGGCGATTCTCAACCAGTTTGACCAGATGAAGCGGAATGTATGGCTGGAGCTGAACAGTTATCTTACAGCACTGGAGCAAGTGAATGTACTGAACAGCATACTATATAATTTCTACAAGCTGCAGGGGCATGAGCTTACTGAGCGCGATCCGAAATTCTTCTTCATTAACCAGGTACTGGAAAGCAAGCAGGGCAACCCTTACAGTATAGGCATTCTATACCTTGCATTATGCGAAATGCTGGATATCCCGATATTCGCTGTGGATGTGCCGCGGCAATTTATATTCGCTTATATAGATACCCTGCACAGTTTCCTGAGTATTGATAAAGAAGGGATACAACAGATACAGTTTTACATAGACCCGATAAGCGGTATGGTGTATACGCAGCAGGATGTTGATACTTACCTGCGCAAGATAAATGCCCATGAAAAGGAGCGTTATTTTACACCATTGGTTACAAAGCGTATCATATACAAGATGATGGAGGAACTGGCGCTATGCTATCGTTACCGCCGCGAGGACCAGAAAGCCGATGAGATACAACAACTGATGCAGCTGCTTTCTGATAGTGATGAGTGAAGCCTATCCGTAGAATGCCACTAATTCCTTTCCTTCACTGTTTCTCATACCGCGGTACATGCCGGCCGAATTCATACAGAAATCGTAATTGCCTTTTGCATCTACAGCGATGAGGCCACCTTCGCCGCCCAGCTTTACAAGCTTGTCCTTGATCACGGTTGCACATGCATCCTGTAGCGATAACCCTTTATATTCCATAAGGCAGGAAATATCATGCGCCACTACTGCGCGCAGGAATGGCTCTCCATGCCCGGTGCAGGATATGGCACAGGTTGCATTATTGGCATAGGTGCCGGCGCCTATTACAGGGCTGTCGCCTATGCGGCCAAAACGTTTGTTGGTCATGCCGCCAGTGGAAGTGCCTGCAGCAATATTGCCAAATTCGTCACAGGCTACGGCACCTACAGTGCCGAATTTATTACCCGGGTTTGGTAATGCCTGCCCTTTGAGGTTGTCTGCTTTATGATCGAGCTGCGTAAAATTTGTGTGTCGTATTTCCAGCCACTGATCGTAGCGGGACTGGTTGAAAAAATATTCGTCCGGCGCCATTTCTATGCCCTGGCTAAGTGCGAACTCACCCGCGCCACTGCCACTGAGAAAAACATGGCCGGAGTGCAGCATCACTTCGCGCGCCAGCACTATAGGGTTCTTTATATTGCGCACACCGGCTACTGCACCGGCTGCAAGGTTGCTGCCATCCATAAGTGCAGCGTCCATTTCATTCAAGCCCTTTTTCGTAAACACAGAGCCCCGGCCGGCGTTGAATAGCGGATCGTCTTCCATTGTACTTATTGCTGCTACAACAGCATCAAGCGCAGTGCCGCCTTTTTGTAAAATTTCATATCCTTTGTCTAATGCTTCTTTCAGCGCTGCGCTATATTCCGCTTCCAGTTCTTTATTCATTATAGCAGGAGTGATGTTTCCTGCGCCGCCATGTATCAGTAAGGTAAAAGACATGATTAAAATTCAATAGTTAAAATTCAAAAATCAAAAGCCTAGGTTATTGTATTATTCGAGATAGACGGCTATTATTTCTTTTCCCTTTGTTTCCACCTCTATGTGGTCCTGTAGGGTAGTGGCTATTGTATGGCCTACAATATCTGAAGCAACGGGGAAAGATTTATGCTTGCGGTCTACAAGCACGGCCACCATTACTTTTTTAAGATCATAAGAGAGAATAGCATGCAGGGAGTACATAATGGTCTTGCCTGAATTTACAACATCATCGCAAAGCACCACTGTCTGACCACTCAGGTTACGTTCAAAATCCAGCGCATGGTTGAGCGGGTTCTTTTTGTTGATATTAACAGATGTGGTATAGACTTTCAGGGGGCTTATTTCTTTAAGCAATGCAGAGAGATTGTCGGCAAGTATCTTGCCGCCTTTTTCCACGCCTATAAGAATGATCTCTTTCTCATCACTGTTGCGCTCCCATATCTCGTAGGCCATGCGGCGCAGCTTGTAGGAGATGCGCTCCTTGTCGAGTATGAGCAGTTGTTTTTTCTTCATAAAGAATCAGTTTGTTCTTATGGCTACTACGGGGTCGAGCCTGGAGGCCGACCTGGCCGGTATTAAGCCGGATAAAACACCTACGAATATAGAAACAAAAATACCAATAAAGAAGTTACTCACGGAAAGTACCACCTGGAAACCAAAAGCATAAGTGAGCAAAAAACTGATAAGGACCACCAGTAATATACCTATAGCGCCACCCAGAAGGCACAGCACGATCGCTTCGAGCAAAAATTCCCACATAATAGATGATCTGCGGGCGCCGATAGCTTTCTTTAACCCGATGATCTTGGTGCGTTCCTTCACCGTAACGAACATGATATTGGCTATTCCGAACGCTCCTACAATAAGGGAGAACCCGCCAATTACCCAAGCTATTATATCTATGGTACCGAAGACCATATTCAGCCGTTGTGATACCTGGCTCAGCTGGTTTATGGCAAAGTCATCGGCCTGGCCCGGTCTTACCTTGCGTACGCGGCGTAATACGCCTTCGACCTCGTACTTTACTTCATCAAGGTCCTTGCCGGATGCTGCTTTTACGGCCAGCAGCGGATCGTAGCTGAGCGACCGGGCATCAACGAGCGATGCCGCCATATAATAGGGGAAAATAACTGCGTTATCAAAATCGAACCCGGCCATATTCTCGCCCACTTTTTTCATTACGCCTATCACAATAAATTTACGGCCAAGGAAATTAATGCTTTTACCCAATGGACTCACGTTACCGGTAAAGAGTCCATTGTATACCTCATCTCCCAGCACAACGGAGTTGACAGCGCCATCCAGCTCGGCGGCATTGAGGTAACGGCCGGTAGCGATCTCAATGTTTTGTATCTTATCAAAACCTTCAAGCACAGCATAACCCGTGATACTGGTCACCTCCATATCATTACGCTTCAGGGTCATCCTGCGGGTATTGAGGCATAGGGTAGTGGTAGCGACATCTGGTACCTGGGTGGCTATTGCTTTCACTTCCTGCGGTGTCATGCCGGGGCGGCGCCAGTATTCCCACCATTTATATTCACCGCCGTCATCCATCCATGGCCACCGGCCTATATAGAGTACGTCACTGCCGAGTGATGACATCTCTTTCTGTATGTTGTTCTTCAGGCTGTCTAAAACGGTAAGCACAGCGATAATGCAGAAGATACCAATGGTAATACCAAGCAGGGAGAGGAAAGTGCGCAATTTATTGGCCTTTAGCTCCTGGAATGCCTGCACAATGCTGGTGCCTATTATCTGCGTGATATTATTCATCTGTTGCGCAAATTTAAAGTTTAATATCTGCTTTATGTAATATTTTTGCGCTAACCAAACATTGCATCCTTGCGTCCTGCATTATCGTTTTTAGTAAAGAATAAAGCACTTAATTATCCATTATTCAGGAATTACCTGTTATTACGTTTTGCCATTATTCTTGCTCTTAATATGCAGGCAACAATAATGAGCTATTATGTATATAAACTAACGCATGATAAGCTGGCACTTGGTATGATGGGGCTGTGGGAGGTGATACCTGCGATAGGTTTTTCTTTATTTTCCGGTCATTTTGTAGACCTTAAAGAAAAAAGGACGTTACTGGTACAATGCACTTTTGGATATATTGTCCTTTCTACATTTTTCGTTTTGCTGGCATGGCCGCGAATGCAGGGAAGCCTGTCTGCCACCGGCATTTTATGGCTCATTTATGGCGGCATATTCATAGGCGGGGCACTAAGAGCATTTATCAGTCCTGCATCCTTTGCACTTATGGGCATGCTGGTGCCAAGGGAGCTATATGCAAACGCCACTACATGGAGCAGCACCTCGTGGCAGATAGGAGCCGTGATAGGACCGTTATTGGGCGGGTTTATGATAGCTCTTGGTGGTTTTGAGGTGAGCCTGGTAGGGGTAGCTGTAATAGAAGTAATATCGCTGGCAGCGTTGTTGCGTATACCGAAGCAACAAATACTGAAGAAGGAGAAGGAGCCCATACTCAAAAGTTTGGGCGAAGGCATAAAATTCGTCTTCAGTACTCAAATAATTCTTGCTGCTCTTTCGCTGGATATGTTTGCGGTGCTTTTTGGCGGTGCTGTAGCCCTGCTACCTGTCTACGCAGATGATATACTGAAGGTGGGTGAGGTAGGTTATGGCTGGATGCGTGCGGCTCCGGGAATAGGCTCGGTCATCACACTATTTATTTTATCGTTTCTGCCTTTGAAGAAAAACCCGGGTGTAAAACTGTTGTTGTGCATTGCAGGGTTTGGTGTTTCCACTATCATTTTCGGTTATTGCGGTGTGCTTGGCGGTAACCGTACGCTTTTTTCTCTTTCCGGTTTTGGCATATCATGGGGTTTTATCATAGCATTTGTCATGTTGTTGCTCGGCGGTATGTTTGATGCAGTGAGCGTAGTGATACGCGGCACTATATTGCAACTCTACACACCCGATAGCATGCGCGGCAGGGTGGCGGCGGTAAATACCATGTTTATCAGCTCATCAAATGAACTTGGTGCTATGGAAAGCGGTATCACGGCAAAATGGATGGGCACCGTACCGGCGGTAGTTATGGGTGGATGTCTTACAATTGTTGTAGTAGGGGTCACGTGGATTGCAGCCCCAATGCTGCGGAAACTGAATTTTATGGGAGGGGAGAAAAAATAGAGGGTACAAATGGTGATGCAAAACGAAATTTAACCGCGAAGACGCCAAGCCGCAAGGGTTCATATTTCATTGATGCCCAAAGTATGAATGCTATTCGCATTTTTAGGCTAAAAGCCGGGGTTACCATGTCTTCACTACCCCGGTCTAAAGACCAGGGCAACTGCAACAGTTTCAAAAGAGTAACTAATAGTCCATTGATAAAAAAGATAAAGCCCCTGCGAGAGGGGCTTTATCTTTTTATTTTCAGATCGGTATTATTGTTCGGTCTTTACAAACTTGGAAGTATTCAGCAAGATGTTGTTCTCATCATAGATCATGATCAGGTACATGCCGTTCGCGAGCTGGCTGATGTCTATGTTGTGTGCATCTTTCTGCTCGATGAGCAGCTTTCCGTCAACACTGAGTAACGATACATTTACTTTAGCCGGTGCATCAACAGTAAGCACTGATGTAGCAGGGTTTGGATAGATCCTGATATTGGTATTTGCAGAAACGTTGTTTACTGCAGTACCACCGCCTCCGCCACCACCGCTGGTAACGGTATAGCCGCCGGAAGTAACTGAACAGCCATTTATGTCTGTAACCACAACGGTATAGTAGCCGCTGCCTGTTTCATAATAAGTGCTGCTGTTCGCTCCCGGGATTGCTACGCCATTCTTGTACCACTGGTAAGTGTAGCCTGATCCGGTATATAACACATTAGGTGCATTGAAACCAATTACCGGGTTTGGCTGGTTAGATACCACAGGGCCGGTGATCGTCTGGCTGCAAACGCCATTACCTACTTCAAGAGAGTAGTTGCCGGCTGTATCTGTTGTGTAAGAAGCGTCTGTAGCTCCCGGTATAATATTGCCATTCAACAGCCACTGGTAGGTCATACCCGGAACAGCAGTAGAAACGTGCATATTCACCGCGCTGCCATGGCAAAGTGTGGCAGATGCAGGTACTACATCTACTCCGGCTATTGAAGTTGAAACCGTTACAGTTAAGGTTGCAAAGTCAGAACAACCGCTAATGTTGGTAACACTATAGGTTATTGTAGCTGTACCGGTTGATACGCTTGTTACCACACCGGTGCTGTTTACAGTTGCTACAGTAGGATCGCTGCTGCTCCACACGCCACCGGATGTAGCATCGTTGAGGGTGATCGATGAACCGATGCAAATACTGGTGAAAGCTGCTGTGATCGGTGATACAACAGGAACCGCATCAACCGTGATGGTTGCTGTGTCTGCAACAGAACCGCAAGCATTTGTAACTGTGTAAATGATAAGATCAGTACCTGCTGCAACACCTGAAACGATACCGGTTACCGCATCAACAGTGGCTACTGTGTTGTCATTACTGCTCCATGCACCGCCTGCAATAGCATCGGATAGTGAAGTAGATGAATTAGCACAGAATTCCATAGTGCCCATAACAGGAGATGAAACCGGAGTTACGCTAACGGTATCAGGTGTTGTTGCTGATGCAGAACAACCTGAACCATTTGTAACGGTATAAGAAATAGTAACCACACCACCCGCTACGCTACTAACGTTTCCGAAAGCATCAACGGTAGCAATTGTGTTGTCACTGCTGCTCCAAATACCACCCAAAGTAATATCTGCCAGGGTAGTGCCTGAACCTAAGCACTCATTAGTAACACCTGTGATAGCTGCAACAACAGGGCCTGCATTAACCGTGAACAATACAGATACAGTAGAGTTACATCCGAATGTGCTGGTAACCGAGTAGAAAATAGTTACCCCACCTGCAGACACACCTGTTACTACACCTGTTACAGGATCTATTGAAGCAATTGTATTATCGCTGCTGCTCCATACGCCGCCCGAAGTAGTATTTGTAAGCGTTGTATTTGCACCCACGCATATGCTTGTAGTACCGAATATTCCGGAAACTATTGGGAGCGGGTTAACCGTAACTGATAATGTTGCCGAAGTAGCGCTGCAGATATTTGTTACGGTATAGCTGATCGTAGCTACACCTGCTGCCACGCTGGTAACATTACCGAACGCATCGACAGTGGCTATTGTATTGTCGCTGCTGCTCCACACGCCGCCGGCGGTTGTATCGCTCAGTGTAACTGAAGTTGTAAGACACAATGCAGAATTGCCCATGATCGGGCTTACTACAGGGGTAGTGAGCACTGTATCCGGAGCGGATACTGTAGTGGGGCAGCCGAAGCCGTTTGTCACTGTATAGCTGATGGTGGCATCGCCGGTAGCAACGCCTGTTACGCCACCTGTAGAGAGGTTCACATTTACTATCGTAGCATCGCTGCCTGTCCATACACCACCCGGGGTAGCATCATTGAAAGTAACTGTTGTGCCTACACACTGGCTGGAAGGTCCTGTAATGGCAGCAACCACAGGCACAGGATCGATATTGATGATCTTGCGCGCTTCGTTAGTTCCGCAAATGTTTGTAACAACATAGAAGATTGAATCGATACCCGTAGTAACACCTGAGATGATGCCGGGGCCGATTATCGAAGCATTACCATTGCTGCTGAGCCACAGGCCACCTGCCACTGTATCAGAAAGGGTGATCGCAGAGCCAACGCACACATCTGAAATGCCGGTGATAACACCCGCATTCGGAAGGTCGAGAACGGTAACGATCTTCATTGCGTAAGAAGAACCGCAGCCATTTGTTACTGTGTAAGAAATAGGATCTGTGCCGATAGAAACACCGGTAACAATACCTGTTGCAGAAACAGTAGCATTAGCATTGCCTGCGCTCCATACACCACCCGGCGCAAAGTCGAGCAGGGTGATCGTAGATCCTACGCATAAGCTGTCTGGCCCTAAAACGGTGCTTGCATCAGGCAGTGGACTGATAGTTATTACAGTTGTGGTACTGACCGTGCCGCATGCAGCGGTGATAGTATAAGTGATCACGTCGGTGCCTGCAGTTACGCCGGTAACTATACCTGTTGAGCTGCCAATGGTAGCATTACCGTTGC
>CAIJNJ010000400.1 GCA_903821975.1 uncultured Bacteroidota bacterium | reverse complement strand
GTTGGAACGTCCAGTGGCATTGTTACCGGTGTAGCATCGGGCATAGAAACCATCACATATACTCTGCCAACAGGATGTAGTACCACCGTTAATATAACTGTTAATCCGCAGCCAGACGCAATTGCAGGGGTTGCCGCGGTGTGTTTAGGCTCCACAACAACGTTAAGTGATGCTTCATCGGGAGGTGTCTGGAGCAGTGGCGGTACTTATGCTACTGTTGGGGCATCTAGCGGTGTTGTTACTGGTATTGCAGTAGGAACGGAAACAATTACCTATATGCTATCTACTGGATGTTATGTTACAACTATTGTAACAGTCAACCCAAATCCGATAGCAAGTGCCGGAGCAGACCAGGTATTATGCACTTATGATATAACTTTTACGGCCTCTGCAACAGGCGGTACACCGGGATATAGTTATGTATGGACACCTCCTTCACCACTATCTTCGTCAACAAGTTCCACATATGTTATGGGGCCTTATCCTGGCGTTGGAACGAGTGTTTTTACTGTTACCGTGACAGACGCAAACGGCTGCAGTAGTTCGGCTACTGTAACTATGTTAGTGCCAACTGGTACATGCAGTCCTTGCGGAGAAGGCACTTTTGGGCCTATATACGCCCTGGGATTATCGGGGAGCATAGGGGTGACAGGATCAACTACTGTGATAGGTTCAGGATACTATTACATCGACAACAACATAACCATTTATGGCAATGTTATTTTTAATGATGCGGTAGTTATGGTCAATGATGGAGTAACTGTGTCTATTGATCCTGCTGCATCAGTTGTTTCAAAAGGCAGTCACTTCTTTAGCTGTGCGGCTGGTATGTGGAATGGATTTGTACTCAATAGTGATGGTTCACAAACCGGCACAATAACTTTAGGTGGCGATGGAACGTCAATGAAAACAGGACGCAGTTCACTTATAGAGGATGCCATAACTGCCATAACTGTTACAGCTCCGGTAACACCAAACTCCAGTTCTCCGAATTTCATTTCAAGTTACAATACCGTATTTAACCGTAACAATACCGGAATATCTATAGGCTCATATACTCCGGCATTATCTGCCACTGGTACAAACACCTATGAATTCGATATAGAGAATACAGTTTTTACTGCAAGGAAGTTTGATGCCTATGTATCTGGTAGTACACACTATCCTTTTACATGGCCGAATACAACCGGTACTCATGGTTTAAAAACGGCTTGGTCTCCGGGTTCTAATTACCTTGCGCCATATAATCTTACCAATCCAAATGCCGGAGGTACAGGCATTGCCTATCCTGGTGCCGCCTGTCATAATTCCGTACCAACGACAGTGGGCATTGTATTGAACGGAATTGGGACAAATAGTTACCTCACTTCTGGATATTCAAGCATAATAGTAGGGTCACCTTCAACTGCAATGTTGTTCGGTACTAATACAGAACTGAATCTTTTTGAAGGACTTAACAATGGAATATTTGCTACAAATGCTAACCTTACGGTTAACAACTCTTCTTTTGCCAATATTCATCCTGTAAACTCTTTCCCCATTGTAGGAACTGGAGGGTATGGTATATATACAGCAATGAAAGATGCAACCCATTATCAGTTAACGGTTGAACAAGGGCTTTATAGCTATTCTCTTTTCGGCTCTATACATACAACCCGATCTCCAAACTCTTTTTATAATTGTACCCAAGCGGTTTATTCCAGCAATTACTACACCGTAACTGGTAATCACTCGTTGATGGTAACAACACAAGCTTACACGAGTATGGCTACGTTGATTTATTTGACTAATTGGGGCTACAATTTACAGTCCAGTGCGTATGATGTGGTAAATGTAAATAATAATACTATTTATAATACAGCCAATGCTATATCGTTTACATCTACATTGGGTGCAGGTTATTGGGTACACGCAGGCCCATATGAGTACTTTGTGAGTGGCTCTCAACATGATGGTGATATTGTTATCAACAACAATAATATCAGGGCGACAATAGAACCATATTCATTGAGTACTACTGCATTTTGCTCATTTGGAATAGCTGTGCAAAATGTTCTGAACAATACACACTTTCTACCTGCTGGGTTAGCCATATATGCTCCGGGTAAAGTCCGCACAGATTCAAATACTATAAATGATGCTTATAGGGGTATCCTTGTGCAAAGCTACTGGATGCAACAAGCAATCGCCTACCAAAATAATATTGTTGTAGGCTACAATCCTGCGGATGTTAAATACAGCTTTATGAATTATGGCATAAGCCATAACGACTGTAGCAAAAATACAGTGCACAATAACCAGGTTTATGGGGAACCATTATTACCCAAACTGGTAGATAGTATGCGTGCATATTACATGGCATTTAACTCAAGTGCAAATATATCTTGCAACCTTGCGCAGGATATAGGGAGGGGCTATGAGTTTTTTCAGAAGAACCCAAGCACATCATGGATGGGTAATACTATGCAAAACCACCTGAAAGGCATGGTGCTGAATGGCGCAGGCACCTTAATAGGGCCACAAGGCAGCTATCACCATCCAGCCGATAATGAATGGCTTACCGGAGGTGCTGGGTGGAGCGCTGCACATGTGCAGACAGCAGTGCTTGCGGGCGCTACTGCGACAACTTCTCCGATGTGGGTGCATACTGCGTCACCTACAGAGAATCCAGCTTTTAATTTTGGACTTCCACTTGATGCGTATTCAATAGCAAATGGAACCATACACGATGCCGGTATTGCATTTTGGCCACCGCCATGTGCTTCTGTCAGTGTTGCCACAGTGACCCCATTCCCTCTTTTGCCTGTTCATGAACAAATAGTACGGAAACAGATCTTATATCCAACTGATAGCGCTGTGAACGATTTCCTGGGACAATATACCACTTGGCAGATGCTGAAGCAGGACAGTACAATGACCGACAGTTCAGATGTGCTGAATAGTTTCAATGCAATGGCTACAAACAGTCGTTTTGCGCAAATTACCAGCATAGAACAATCGCTTGTAACAGGCGATGATGCCACCGCTACTACTCAATTGAGCGCAATGGTGCCACCGCTTGTGGGATCGGGCATATCGGTTGATTCTAGTACCGGTGCCAATGTAGCTGACGATGATAATTCCACCTTTATTGTGGATAACTATAAGTCATTCTATGGCGTGTATTTGAATTATATGAAAGGGGTGATGAACAGCGATGACAGTGCCAATGTGGTATTTATGGCTGGGCTATGTCCATCCCGCTTTGGCAGTGCAGTTTATCGTGCCCGTAGTCTATATACAGCAGTGTTTAATGATCTGAAGATATGGGATGACGATAGTTGCGCGGCAGCAGATACAGGTTCGCATATGTCGGCAAGGCATACTAATCCTTCTGATACTACGCTTTCCACAATAGGTGTGACGCTTAACGGCCAGCGGTACAATTTGTTCCCTAATCCCAATGATGGTGTGATGACTATAACACAGATGGTACCAGATAATGCTGCCGTAGGCGTTGAGGTATCTGATGTGTTAGGAAGAGTTCTGTATAAGAAAAACGTGGTTTTTGAAGAGGGGAATTACATGCTAAGAATTGACAATCTTGTACCTGGCATGTACCTGATGCAATTAACAGATACAAAAGCACGGAAGTTTATGTTCAAATTTGTAAAACAATGAGGCGGGCAATTGCAACATTGATTCTTATCTGTGCTTGTATATCAATGCAAGCACAGGTAAATGTTATTACTACGATTTCAGGCAATGGATTGCCAACAGGCGGATATTGCTGTGATAGCGGATTAGCGATACACGCGATATTAAATTATCCATTTTCACTGCGACCAAATAGTTTGGGAGATATTATCTTTTCTGATGCCTTTAATCAAAGAATACGAAAAATCGATCACTCTACGGGCATTATTACGACCATTGCAGGAACTGGAATAGGTGGCTATTCCGGGGATAGTGGTTTAGCGACAAATGCGCAATTATTTCTACCGTCTGGTATTATTATTGACACAAATGATAACATCTATATAGCAGATGCGGGGAATATGGTTGTTCGTAAAATAGACGCAACGACAAACGTTATCACAACTTTTGCTGGCAATGGTACAATGGGTAGCAGTGGCGACAATGGACCTGCAATTAATGCAGAGTTAAACGGTCCTGGTGGCTTATGTTTTGATAAATTTGGAAATATTATTATTGCAGATGAGCACAATAATAAAATAAGGAAAGTAAATATTAATACAGGTGTAATAACTACAATTGCTGGCACGGGAACTCAGGGTTATTCCGGAGATAATGATCTGGCAATTAATGCAGAGCTAAATCGCCCTGGACTGGCTTGCGTAGATAGCGCTGG
>CAIJNJ010000399.1 GCA_903821975.1 uncultured Bacteroidota bacterium | reverse complement strand
ATCCTTTTTATCCTCGGCGCAAGCGGCAGCATTTTCCTTGCACTGCTCTGTATCAAATCACACCACTACACTGCTTTGTACAATCGCTACCATTCTTTTTGCATACCTTATGCCTGCCTGTTCACAGCATATATGATGCACGTTCTGTATAACAGCCCCCGTATCAACAAACTGGTAAAAGCCGGCACGATAGCTGTAATAGTACTGCCTTGCGTTCTTTTATCCTTCATGTTCTTCCGGAAAAGTAATCCGGATGTCAACTATAACCACATAGCAATCGCAAAGGAGATACAGGCCGAAAAAGTCAGAAAAATAGAGGTCCCGTCATGGGATGATGCATTTCTTGTTCAGGCATTTCTGCCCGCAGGTTATAAGATAGACTATGTGCTCAATCCCGCCTCACCATATTTTACTATCTACAAAGCCAATACACAGGAAAAGATCCCGGTAATAAAACATGACTCCTGAAATCTTCCTATTATAGGTTTCTGATTTTGGCATCAATATTTTCATGGCTGTCATGAGAAGAAATTGCCTGAAAGGCATAAATGTGAATAACCGCGGGTGAAACCCACGGCTGCCTCGTAATCCCTACAACCCCGAACGGGTTGAATGTGTTGCACATGCGGATTTAAATGTTTAAAGGATATTGGAAAAAAACAGCTCTGAAAGAGCGTAATATATCAGCCCGGGGCTACGCCCCGGGGATAAGACTACCAGCACAAAGCCCTGAAAGAGCGTAATAATATTTTTGTAAATCACAATATCGTTAACTTAGAGATTGCCCGCAAATGACACAATTGTAGCGATGCCTGTTTGGGATGCATCAAATGCTTTTAGACAAAAAACTTTGCGTTCTTTGCGTGAAATCTGATAATTTTAGCATTGCACATGAAAAAGGTCATTGTTTTTTTTGGTACACGGCCCGAGGCTATTAAACTGGCTCCGGTAATTGAAGCATTACGCGAAAACAAACAGTTCAATACTTTGGTTTGCTCCACCGGCCAGCACAAGGAAATGCTGCAGCAGGTTATCGACTTTTTTAAAATACCCGTTCACTTCACACTCGATGTGATGGAGCCCAACCAGCAGCTTGCAGGCCTCACCGCCAAATTGCTCACCAGGATAAATGATCTCCTTGTTGCGGAGAAACCGGATATGATAATGGTGCAGGGCGATACCACAACCACCTTCGCCGCTTCCCTTGCCGCCTTCTACAATAAAATAAAAGTGTTGCATGTAGAAGCCGGCCTGAGGACATACAACAAACAATCCCCCTTCCCTGAAGAAATAAACAGGATCATCACTACCAGCCTCACTGACTTCCATTATCCGCCCACCACGCAGTCGCGCGCAAACCTGGAGCGTGAAGGTGTGCCGGCAGATAAAATATTGGTTACAGGCAATACCGTTATCGATGCATTGTTCCTCGGCCTTAAAAAAATAGAAGACCATATACCCGCTGGCATCACAGCCCTAAAGCTGGATAAAGTAAAAGACTTTATTCTTGTCACGATGCACCGCCGCGAGAATCATGGTACCGGGATACAGAATATATGTCACGCGATAAAGAAAGTAGCTAATGAAACACGTGTACCCGTGATAGTACCCGTACACCTTAACCCCAATGTAAAGGACGATGTGCATGAGATCCTCGGCAACGACCCACTCATTCACCTCACCCCACCCTTCGCCTATCCCGAATTTCTTTGGCTGCTCAATAATGCCCGCCTCATCATGACCGATAGCGGAGGCGTGCAGGAAGAAGCACCCTCACTTGGCAAGCCTGTATTATTATTAAGAGATACCACCGAGCGCCCTGAAGCCATGGAAGCCGGTACGGTAATAAAAGTGGGCAGCGATGCAGCACTCATTTACAAAGAGGCCATGAACCTGCTCACAAACCAGGCCGCCTACGATGCCATGGCCATGAAGCTAAACCCATACGGCGATGGCCATGCCGCAAAAAGGATCGTAGATTCTATGCTCGCTATGTGATAGTGGTCACATTAGACGTTAACCTCGTTATATTACCAATTGCCCTGACCTTTAGGTCGGGGAAGTAATGAAATAAAGAGATTGGCTTTAGCCCAAATTGATTGTGAATGTATCTGATCCTATTGATATCACACCAATAGACATGCAATCATTCTTTGAATCTTTGCGTCTTAGCGTCTTTGCAGTTAAACTTCATCCCTCAACTCCAGCAAAGCCACATTCTCTATATGGTGCGTATGCGGAAACATATCCACCGGCTGTAACCTCGTGATGCGATAGGCTGCGTCCAGCAGTTGCAGGTCCCTTGCCTGCGTTGCAGGGTTGCAGCTTACATACACTACTTTGGGTGCTCGCATCTTCAGTAGTTGCTGTATCAATTTCTCCGTCATCCCTGCACGCGGCGGGTCTGTGATGATCACATCAGGCCGGCCATGCTCGGCAAAGAAGGCATCATTGCATATCTTCTCCACATCTCCGGCATAAAATTTACAGTTATCCAGCCCGTTCAGCGCTGCATTCTCATAGGCATCTTTTATGGCATCTTCCACCACTTCTATGCCTATCACATTTTTCGCCTTTCCCGAGCAAAAGATACCGATGCTGCCTGTACCGCAATACAGATCATACAATGTCTCGGTGCCGGTAAGACCAGCAAATTCCCGTGTTATCCGGTACAGCGTCTCCGCCTGGTATGTGTTCGTCTGGAAAAATGACTTAGGTGATATCTTGAACCTGAAATTTTCCAGCTTCTCCTCTATGTAGCTCTTCCCATTATAGCAGATCACATCCAGGTCATAAATGGTATCATTCATTTTAGGGTTCAGCGTATAGTTTAGGGATGTTATTCCCGGCACATTTGCCTTTATATACTCCAGCACGCCTATCCTGTTCTCTTCGTCCTCATGATGCATTACCAGGTTTATAAGCACTTCTCCCGTAGTGGTTACCCTTATTATCACATTACGCAGCCACCCGTACTGTGCCTTATAATCATAATAAGGCAGGTTGTGCAGTGTTGTATATTCACGCAACGCGGTGAGCAGTGCGTTTGTTGGTTCGTTCTGCAGGTAGCAGGTATGTATCTCCACTACTTTATCAAAAAGCCCCGGCGCATGGAATCCTAGTGCCGGTTGTTGCGTTATCTTTTCATCCCGCTGTTGTATCTCCTCAAATGTCAGGTAACGGTTTGTAGAGAATGTGAATTCCAGCTTGTTACGATAATAACGCTCATGCGGGCTGCCTATTATGGGTTGCAGTTCGGGAAGCTCCACATGGCCTATACGCTCTAACTGGTCTGCCACCTGTTGCTGCTTATATATCAATTGTTGTGCATAAGGCAGCATTTGCCACTTACAACCACCGCACACACCAAAGTGCTGGCAAAAAGGTTCGATACGCTGTGGTGATGGTGTTACTAAACGCAACACGCGCCCCTGCATCCAGCTCTTTTTATCTTTTATGATCCCTACATCTACTACATCTCCCGGTATCGCATTCTCTACAAACAATACTTTCCCTTCTTCAAGACGGGCTATGCTCTTGCCTTCTGCGGCATATGATTCTATCAGTATATCCTTAAGCGGGCCGACCTTCTTCTTCTTTCGTGACAAACTATTATAAATTTTTAGATAACACGGGCAAAGGTAACTACCTTTAAATCAAAAGGGAAACATCATCTTTTATAGTTGCAGATCCCGCCAAAAAACTAAAAAAAATGTGAATTTTATTTTTACGCTCTATTATTTTAAACCTAAAAATGATTTTATAGTTTATTTTTGATTTTTCCGAACCAACTTATATTTTTTAAACACCGTCTTATTGCGAATAAACTAAAAACTAATTACTTAGGTATGAAGCGAATAACACTAATTGCATTATTGCTGCTTTTGAGTATGGCCCAGTCATTTGGCCGCGATGGTTTCCATATTCATTTAAAGATGCCTGGCGTAAAAGACTCTATGGTATATCTTGCACACTATTACGGTGTGAACCGGCCAAAGATATTCAAGTCCGATTCTGCATACTTTAAGAACGGCGAAGCCGACTTCACCAACAAAGACCCCGACTTTGTAGGGGGTATTTATATCCTCTTCTTATCAGATTATAAAACAAATTTCGAGGTACTGCTCAATAAGGGTGATGATATGACCATTACCGCCCCTATTGCCAATCTTCCGGACGGCTTGAAATTTACCAACTCCCCCGAGAACACCCGCTTTGAAGATTACGTAAAGTACCTGAAAGAGTATGGCGCCCGTGAAGAAAAGTTCAAAAAGGAACTTGCTGCGGCTACTACTAAAGATGATACTGCAGCCGTTCGTAAAAAAGCAGTGGCATCATCTAAAGAGCTCAATAAATACCGTGCAGACTATGAAGCTAAATATCCCGGCTCTTTACTCGCCAAGATATTTAAAGGCATAGAAACCCCCGAAATACCTGAAGGCGACCACTTCCTTGAAGATGGGAAAACAAAGGATTCTACATTTGCATACCATTTCTACAAAAAGCATTTCTGGGATGGCTTCGACTTCCACGATGACAGGCTCATCTATACCCCGCTCTACGATGCCAAGCTTGAAGAGTATTTCAGCAAGCTCGTTCTCCCCTGGACGGACAGTATCGAAAAAGAAGGCGATATCCTGCTTAAAAAAGCAAAAGGCAGCAAAGACGTTTTCCATTACACCCTTTGGTGGCTCACCAAGTATATAGAAGACAGCAAGGTAATGGGCCTCGATGAGGTATTCGTATACCTTGTAGAGAACTACTATATGAAGGGCGACGCATTCTGGCTTACCAATGAGGAACTGTCTAAATTCATAGACCGCGCCCAGAAAATATCACCAAACATGATCGGTAACCTGGCGCCAGAGCTTAAATTGCCTAACGTAGCTACCAGGAAAGAAGAGAGCGTTCATGATCTGAAAGCTAAGTACACCCTGGTGGTATTCTACTCCCCTAACTGCGGCCACTGCCAGCACGAACTGCCAAAGCTCGACTCGGCATACAGGGCTTCTTTAAAAGGCAAAGGTCTTAAGATATTTACCGTTGCCACCGAAACTGACGATACCACGATCATGAAATTTGTAAAGAAGAACAATATGCAGGACTGGACCAATACCTGGGACCCCGAGCATACCAGCAACTATCATGATAAATACGATGTCTACAGCACCCCTACCATTTACCTGCTCGATGATAAAAAGATAATCAAGGGCAAGAGGCTCGACCACAGTAATATTGGCGGTCTTATTGATATGATCGAGAAAAAGAAAGAAGCTGATAAAGAAAAAGGCACAGGCGCGTCCAAGCCTTAGCTATAGTTTTTCTGAATAATGAGGGGATATTTTGGCAGCAGTGCCGGGATATCCCCTTCTTCATCTGTAAAAATTTTGTTATAATAGATATTAAGCCTCAAATCGGTTGGATACACCAACTTTATGGTTTATTTTTGGCAGCCTGAATTTTCCGCATGCTATCGGAGATTCGGGTTTTTGTTCCCGTTATTGTAACGGATCTTATCTAATAACTCGGTATGAACCAAATCAAAATAATAGCCATGTTGCTGTTAATAAGCATGGCTAAAGTATCTGTTGCGCGTGAGGGCTATCATATCCAATTAAAAATACCGGGTGTTAAGGACTCAACCGTATACCTGGTTCATTATTACGGAAAACCGTTACCCAATATCTACAAAAGAGACTCTGCCCGGTTCGATAAGAACGGAGTAGCCGTATTCGACAGTAAGGATTCTACGCTCATAGGCGGCATTTACATGATGCTGCTTGCCAACCGCAGCACTTATTTCGAGTTTTTACTGAATAAAGGTGATGATTTCTCCATCACTGCCGATACCAAGCACCTGCCCGAGGGCGTTACCTTTAAGAACTCTCCCGAGAATGAACGCTTCCAGGAGTACGTAACTTTCTTAAAGGGATATGGCACCCAGCAGGAGCAATTACAAAAAGACCTGAAAGAAGCCAAGACCAAGGACGACTCACTGGCTCTGCGTAAGAAAGCAGGTGCCACTTCCAAAGAACTGACCAACTACCGCCGCGCCTACGCAAAAAAGTACCCCGGCACCCTGCTTGCCAGTATCTTCAATGCACTGGAGATACCACAGGTGCCCGAAGGCCCCCACTTCCTCGAGAATGGCGTAACAAAGGATTCCAACTTTGCGTATAACTACTACAAGACCCACTTCTGGGACGACTTTAATTTCCAGGACGACCGCCTTATACATACCCCCATATTCGATTCCAAGCTGGATGAGTATATGAATAAGCTGGTATACCCATGGCCGGACAGTGTAGAGAAAGAAACCGACCGCCTGCTTACAAAAGCACGTGGCACAAAAGAACTGTTCAAATACACCCTGTGGTGGATAACCCGCAACGTAGAGAACAGCAAGATCATGGGCATGGACGAAGTGTTCGTGTACCTCGTAGAGAACTACTACATGAAGGGTGATGCCTTTTGGCTGAACAGCGATGAGCTTTCCAAGTACACCGACCGTGCTATGAAGATAGCCCCCAATGTGATCGGTAACCTGGCGCCGGAAGTGAAGGTGCCCAACGTGGTGACAAAGAAAGAAGAAAGCCTGCTGGGCTTCAAAGCTAAGTATACCCTGCTGGTGTTCTACTCCCCCAACTGCGGGCATTGCCAGCACGAGCTGCCTGAGCTGGACTCCGTGTACAAAGCAGTATTAAAGAGCAAGGGGATGCGGATCTTCACAGTAGCTACCGAGGGTGACGAAAAGGCTATAAACGATTTTGTGACGAAGTACAAGCTTGAAGACTGGACAAACACCTGGGACCCTGAGCACCTGGGCGACTGGCGTGGTAAGTATGACGTGTACAGCACGCCTACCATATACCTGCTCAATGAAAAGAAGATCATTAAGGGCAAGCGGCTGGACCACAGTAATGTAGCCGGCCTCGTGGACATGATAGATAAGATCGCTAAAGAAAAAGACAATAAAACAAAATCATAATAATAAAAACACACAAAATGCGAAAGCTGGTATTAACTTGTATTGCTTCGGGTGTCGGCATGATGTGCGGATACGCCCAAACCTTATTTACGTATGGCCCTAATTCAGTATCAAAAGATGAATTTCTGAGGGTATACAAAAAGAACAGTATCAATAAGAAACCAGACATGTCTGATACTGCACTGAAAAGCTACCTGGACCTTTACGCGCTTTTCCGCATGAAGGTGGCCGAGGCTGATAAGCAGCATTTAGATACGGTTGCGTCCATAGATCATGAGCTGGACAGCTACCGCAAGCAGCTTGCTAAAAACTACCTCACCGACGAGCAGGTAACCAACAAGATGATCCATGAAGCGTACGACCGCATGAAAGAAGATGTGCATGTAGCGCATATCCTTATCACCTGCAACCCCGGCAGCGATACTGTGGCCGCATTCCGCAAGATAGACAGCATATACCACGTGATAGAAAGCAAGAAGGCTGATTTCGAAGCCATGGCAAAACAGTTCTCTGACGACAAGGGCTCTAAAGACAATGGCGGCGACATAGGCTATTTCACGGCCCTGCAAACCGTGTATCCTTTTGAGAACATGGCATACACTACGCCTGTAGGCAAGGTATCCGCACCGTTCCGCACACAGTTTGGGTACCACATCATTAAAGTGATCGACAAAAAGCAAGACCATGGCCAGGTAAAGGTGGCACAGATCAAAATTCTTGTTCCTAAATCAAAAGGAGCAGAGGGCCTCGCTGCCGGCAAAGCACGCGCAGATAGTATAGAAACCATGCTCAAGAACGGCGCTTCATTTGAAGAGCTTGTAAAACAATACTCTGACGATAACTTCTCTAAAAACGAAGGTGGTGTAATGAAGACATTCGGTGTTGGTAAATATGTACTGTCTTTTGAAAATGCGGCATTCGCACTCAAAAAACCGGGGGATATCTCAGAACCGGTAAAAACAGAAGAAGGCTACCACATCATAAAACTGATCGCTAAAGCTCCGCTGCCACCATACGATACTTTGTACCCTTCCCTCAAGCATAAAGTGGAAAATGATTCACGCGCGCAAACTGCAAGAGATCATTTCTTTGCCAGGATCAAGGAAAAGAACGGCTTTAAAGAATACCCTGAAAACATAGCCGAGATCAGCGATAAGCTGCTGGCACTCCCCGACTCAGGCAAAATGGGCAAGAGCTTCAGGGCCGATAACTACAAGAACATGACCAAGCCGGTATTTACGCTTGCCAACAAAAACTTCACACAGGCCGATTTCGTACGCTTTGCAGAAGCGCTTACCCATGGCAAGCTGAATGGCCCAAGGGGCGCTGTGGTGCATGATGCATACAACATGTATGTAAACAACGTAGTGAATGATTTTGAAGAGCATAAGCTTGTAGAAGAAAATCCCGAGTTCAAGAACCTTATGGAAGAATACCGCGATGGTATCATGCTGTTCGAACTGATGGACCGTAACGTATGGAGCAAGGCCGCTAAGGATTCTGCAGGGCTGAAAGCATTTTACGAAACACGCAAAGGCAAGTATACCTGGGAAACAGGGTTTGACGGAGCTGTTTATAAGTTCAAGAACAAAGGCACCTTCGATACCGGCATGATGCTGCTGAGAGGTGGTAACGTAACCGATGAGCAAATGGTGAAAGCAATCAACTCGCAGGCTAACCCCGATGGTGTAACCATACAGCGCGGGCATTACGAGTTCTCCCGTTACAAAGATGCTACAATGGCTGAGCTGCAGAAAGACCCTATCAAGGTATTATCCAGCTCAAACGGCAACTACTCTGTAGTGGTAGCCAAGCAAATATTCTCTACACCTACCGAGAAAACGCTGGACGAAGCACGCGGCTATGTAGTTGCTGAATACCAGGACTACCTGGAAAAGCAATGGAACGAAAAGATGCGCCACGAATACCCCGTTAAAGTAAACGACAAAGTATTTGCTACCATGGTGAGCAAATAAACTCAATAGTTATTGTGTGTTATTTCAGCCCCTGCTTTTAAAAGCAGGGGCTTTTTTTGTGTGATGACATAGCGATGTGTTTAAACGGATAAATACCAAGCTTAGAAAACGCAAGTTCTACCCAACGAAAAAACCACCCCAGCCGAATTCGGCATTCGCCTCATCCGGCATCCCCTCCTTGAAAAAAGGCGGGGAGTGTGTTGCGGACCTAGCAAAGTGTATTTTATATGCAATATCTTTTCTCCATGTTATACCAGCTTAGACTGTTTGAACTTCCTTTTAGTGATATTGTTCTTTTGCTTTTGCATATTGTTTTCATCATTTACGCGTATTTCATAAACTGCTTTTGTAAATTTCAGGTTGGGGTCCATATCGGGGTAATGACGGATGGAGTCAGCACCTTTTATATTCTTCTCATAATAATCTTCGTCCACATCGTTTATGTGATTGACCCAAATGATATTGCCTTCACGAAAAGGCGAGGGGCGATCAGAAGGTGGAAGAGAAGCGTAATAAGAAGCCCCACCCCGGCCCTCCCCATCTTCGACTTCGCTCAGGACAGGCGTGGGGAGGGTGAGGTCGAGTGTGGGCAGTGTATTGTTGACCTCGATATGTGGGGATGCCCCACTTTCGATATTTTTTTCTTCGGTAGAAATGGGGCATTCGGCCGGAGCAAATATTTCATCTGAAGTGTTGGTTATTAATGATTTGGAGGAGTTTTGATCCAATGGCACTGATGCCGCAGCATGCCCCACCCTTGCCCCATTTTTTTCAGATGGCAGGTGGCAGTTGGCAGCATGTTTGCCAGATACCTTACTGTCTTTTGCAGGTGCAAATTTGGATTCGAGATCGTTAGATACGCTGGTCACCAATTCGTGGGCATGAATGTGCGGAAACGGGAAAGCGCCCTTCTTAATTTCTGAATACCTGACCTCGGTACGGATATCCCCGTTTTTTCTTTTGAGGTTCCTTTCAACTTCAGCCACATTTTCTTCAACACGTTTGTCCATATGGAAACCCTCATCGCCAAAGGTTCCTTCCACATATTCATCCATGTGCTTTATCACCTGATGCGACAAATGCCAGTTTTTCTTAGCTATGAAATGACTAAGCTCTTCAAAGGCTTCCATGTAGAAACCGGTGTTTTTCTTTGCGATGTTCTTTGTCATACCGAGGAGCTTGCGGAGCATCTCCACTTCTGCAGGGAAAGGGCATTTATCTTCGCGGCTACGTATCTTTTTATTGATCTCGTGCACATGGTCGTATAAATGTTGCAGAATGGTACCGGGGCCTTGCTGCGCAGCTATCTTCATTTCTTCCCACCGGCCTTTCTTTATCCAGAGGAAAATGGTTTTCCGGTTTACATTGAGTATCTCGGCGATCTCGGATTGGGATTTGTCGGTATGGAGATAGAGGTCGCGCGCAATTTTTTGCTGATCGGGTTTTTGTGACATGTTTATTAATTTGAAAATATGTGAATTTGAAAATTTGAAAATTCAGTTGATAAGATAAATTGGTAGATAGTTAAATTGGTAATTGTGAGATAATTGCACGTGAAGTGCGCAAAGGGTCATTATTATTTATGCAAACGCAAAGAGCGCGAAGTGGCAAAAGTGAAATGTTCCTCGGTTTCGTGTTGGGATAAAAAAGTTAAGGAGTTTGGTTATAGATTTATTTTTTTGGCGCAAATGTCTGTTGAAGATCGCGGAGTTCAAAACCGGGTTTTTATGACAGTACGTTTTTCGTATTATCATATCACGCATAGGGGATATGACGTAAATTTCTTTGCGCGAATGGCAATCGTTTGAAGTGAATTCAGGTTTTGTTTTTTGTATCTTGTTAATGAGGTGATTAACAATCGGGAGTTGGGAAAGATATTATAGGTTTTTTGATGGATAATGTGCGGATGTCCTATGCCATCGCTATTAAATATCGCCTTTCAGCCGATGGGCTACACCCATCGCTATTATATTGTGCCCTTTCAGGGCTTTGGAAAAATTCAAATTTGAAGCCGACGGGCTACACCCATGGCTATTATATTACGCCCTTTCAGGGCTTTGCAAAAACCTAACGATTTGGAAACCTGATGGATTATGTCCATCGCTACTATATCTCACCCTTTCAGTGTTTCATTAATCTAATATCGTTACCAAAATTTTGCGTCTCTACATAATGTGATACCAATTAGACTTGTAAATTACCCCATGTTATTTATTTTGGCTAAAGCCGAGAATGATGGTGTTTTCATTACCCCGGCCTGAAGGCCTGGGCAACTACAGCAGTTTTCTAAAGTGTATTTTATACCAATTGGACTTTATAATTCAGCACTGGTAAATTTGAGAGCTTCGCGTCTTTGCGCCTTAGCGGTTAAATTGTTTT